>NZ_JBGGKT010000016.1:0-108626 GCF_041287115.1 Mycobacterium sp. pV006
GTAACCACACCGATACCGGAGGTCCTCACCTACTTCCGCTCACCACGCCGTTCACAACCTGTCTGGGAGTTACAGCTAGAGCACCCCGCACCCGGCGGCACCGCACACGAGCGCGCTGCCCAGCAGCAGCGGCCACAGTGCGACCGTGGCGGCCACCGCGATCAGATCGGCGAAGACGGTGAACTGTGGGTTGAGCACCGATTCGACCTGAACCAGCACGGGAATGTGCAGTCCGGTGTACACCACGCCGAACGCGATGTAGATCAGCGCCGCCAGCAGCGCGCGGTCCAGCAACGAGGTGGCGTTGCCTCCGGCCCGGTATGCGTGCAGGAAGCGTCGCTTGGGGGTGAACTCGTCGTCGTCCATCAGGCGAAACAGTCCTCCGGCGGATTCGGCCAGGGCCGAAGGTAATTCAGTGCCATGGCCGAGATCTCGTCGAGGAAGCGCTCGCGCGGGATCGGGGGCCGGTCGAGAATGTAACGGACACAGAGGTGTTCGACCATCCGCACCAGCATCCAGGACGCGGTGTCCAGCGGTGCATCCGGCCGGACCTGTTTCCGGTTGATGGTCAGATAGGCCACCGTCAGCTCACCGATGCGCTGCTCGAACGCCAGGAGTTTGCCCCCGCTGCCCAGCCGCGGTGTCTGCTCCATCACCGCGCGGAGCAACTCCGGGTGCACGTCGAGAGCGTCGAGCAGCGCCGCAATGGACTCGCGGACGTAGTCGGGTGGCGACTGGGTCAGACGTTCGGCGACGTTGGCGGCCACCCGCGCCGACAACTGATCGCTGTAGCGGTCGATCACCGCGCCGGCGATCGCGTCCTTGTTCGGGAAGTACTGATACAGCGAGCCGGGGCTGATCCCCGCGGCCTGGGCGATGCGGTTGGTCGACGCGCCGTCGTAGCCGTGGGTGATCAGCAACTGCCGGCCCGCATCGAGGATGCGTTCCACCATCTCGCGGGAGCGCTGCTGGCGCGGAGCGCGGCGCGGAGCCCTTACCGGGTCGCCGGTCATCGAAATGCGAATTGAACGCGAGTGATAGCTCGTGTGACCATGACGTCATGGTGGCACACGACGAGGGTGGGGCGCGACGGCCCCTGGGGGCACAGTCGCTGCTGTGGCGGTGGGCGGGGGACATGCGCATCGCGTTCGAGGGCGGCCCGGCCGGGTTGTTGCAGACGATGCATCCGGCCATCGGTCATGGTCTGATCGACCACTCCGACTTCTTCGACGATCCCGTCGACCGGGTGTTCCGTTCGCTGCCCGGGATCGTGGGCACGGTCTACGACGGACCGCAGGCCGACGCGACCGGGCTGCGGGTACGCGACTTCCATCACCACATCAAGGGCGAACTGCCCGATGGAGGTCGCTACCACGCCCTGCACCCCGAGACGTTCTGGTGGGCGCACGCCACATTCCAGCGCATGGTGGACCGGATCGCCGAGCACTGGGACGGTCGTCGCCTCACCGCTTACGAGCGCGAGGAACTCTACGCCGACGGGTGCGAGTGGTACCGGCGCTACGCGATGACCGACACCGTGGTGCCACCCGACCGGGCGGCGTTCGAGGCCGAGGTCGACCGGTATTGCGCCGAGGTGCTGCAGCCCAATCCGGCGTCGGACTATCTCATCGAGTTCATCGGGCGCAGCGCCATCCCGGACATGAGTGCATCCCCGGACTATCCGACCCATCCGCGCCTGCGGCCGCTGGCCAACCTGCTGCTGCCCACCCTGCCGGTGCGCGCTGCCCTGGCGCCGCCGTTGCGTCTGGTCATCTTCGGCGGACTGCCACCGCTGGTGCGCGAGCGCTTCGACATCCGGTGGACCCGCGCCGACGAGGCGGCCTACCGGGCCATCCGGGCGACGGTCCGGACGGCGTGGCCGGCGGTGCCCGCGGCGTTCAAGTGGTATCCCCAGGCCCGCAAAGGCTGGCTGCGCGAGCTGGGGTCGGTGCCACGGACATTCACCGCGCAGGGGATTGCCTGATCTGAGAGGCCCGTCGTCGGCACCGGCGCGCGACCGCGCCGCGGCGTCAACAAGTGAATGACCGTTCGTCAGAACAGTGGATTGTCTCCGCGAGGGCGCGCGCCGCGTTAGGGTGTGCCGTATGGCAACGTCTGCGGCCGTCCGCGACGATCGCAGGCGTCCCAAGGATCGTAAGCAGCAGATCGCCCGGGCGTCAGCGGAAGCGTTCAGCGAGTTGGGCTACCACGCGGTCAGTATGGAGGACATCGCGTCGCGGGTGGGCGTAACCGCCGCCTCGCTGTATCGCCACTACTCCGGCAAGTACGACCTGTTCCGCGCTGCCGTGCTCGGGCTCGGCGAGCAGCTGGTCTCGGCCACCGACTTCGCCGACGACGACACCACGTCCGCACCCGGGGACCTCTGGGAGCGCATCGTTGCCGCGTTGATCGACACGTCGATCAAGACCCGCTCCAGCGGAGGGCTCTACCGCTGGGAGGCACGCTATCTTGCGCCGGCCGATCAGACGGTCCTCAACGAGCAGGTGAAGCTGGTCAACCGCCGGTTGCAGCGGCCGCTGTCGCAGCTGCGGCCCGGGCTGGACAGCCGGCAGCGATGGACCCTGACGGCCTCGGTGCTCAGTGCCCTGGCCAGCATCACCGACCACCGGGCCAAGCTTGCCGCCAACGAAATGCGTCGGTTGCTGGCCGACATGGCCCGGCAGCTGCGCAGCGCCGATCTGCCGCCGCACCTCGTCGACGACGAGCCAGGACCCGCGCCGCGCCGGTGCGTCGACCCCGCGGGTGAGTACGAGATGATCCTTGCCACCGCGCTGCGGCTGTTCAACGAGTACGGATACCGCGAGACCGGAATGGACGACATCGCCGCGGTGATCGGGTTGCCTGCCTCGAGCATCTATCGCTTCTTCAGCGGCAAGGCCGCGATCCTGACCGCCATCTACCGGCGGGCTGCCGACCGGGTGTCCGGGGATGCGAGCGCGATCCTGGCAACGGCACCGGACGCCCGCACGGCCGTCGAGCGACTGATCGACGCGTACGTATGGAGGTCCTTCGCTGAGCCCGAGCTGGCGTATGTGTACTTTGCCGAGCGGATCAACGTCCCGCCCGAGGACCGGGCGGCCTTGCAGAACATTCAACGCGCGACGGTCGAGGCGTGGGTGCGCCAGGTGGTCGCCGCACGCCCCGGGATGCCGGCCGTCGAAGCCAGGTTCGCCGTGCACGCCGCGCTGGGACTCGTCGTCGACATCGGACGGTTGGTCGGCTACCGGAACACCGAATCGGCGCGGCAGACCGTCGCCGGACTGCTGCGGGTGCTCCTGCTCGCCGAGGGCGGCGACAAATCTGCGCAGCCGTCAATCTCTGGCGACGCGGCTCCATCCGCCTAATAAGTTAATGAAAGATTCCCGAAACCTTGACGCAATCGTCGCGACGGTCCTACGGTGTCGACCATCGACGACTTGGTCACCTAGGTTGCTCAAGCGGGTGGGGCATCGGAATCGGAAGGCGTGGAACGTGGGCCTGTCATGCGCCTCGACGAACGGCACGCACGGCTCCGCCTTCTGCGTTGCGGGTCGGGAAGTGCTGCGGCGGAGCGGACCTCGGGCATGACTACGGGGGATCAGCCGGTCCGCCACGATAATTCCGTGCACGTCATGGCCGACTGGGCCGGCGGGTACGTGCGACGCCACCCGCTGGCATCGCTGACCACGGTCGGGCAACAGTTCGTCCTCGGTGTCCGAACGTTGCAGTACTTTTTCGTCGACCTGTTCACCGGGCGCTTCCAATGGCAGGAGTTCATCCGGCAGGGCGCCTTCATGGCGGGCACCGCCGTGCTGCCAACGGTATTGGTGGCGTTGCCGATCGGCGTGACACTGTCGATCCAGTTCGCGCTGCTGGCCGGCCAGGTGGGTGCGACGTCGTTGGCCGGCGCGGCCAGCGGGTTGGCGGTGATCCGGCAGGCCGCGTCGCTGGTGGCCGCGATCCTGATGGCCGCTGCGGTCGGTTCGGCGATCACCGCCGACCTCGGCTCCCGCACGATGCGCGAGGAGACCGACGCCATGGAGGTGATGGGCGTCTCAGTGGTCCGGCGCCTGGTGGTCCCGCGGTTCGCCGCCGCGATCATGATCGGTGTCGCGCTCACCGGCGTGGTGTGCTTCGTGGGCTTTCTGGCCAGTTACCTGTTCAACGTGTACTTCCAGAACGGCGCGCCGGGCAGCTTCGTGGCCACCTTCGCATCGTTCACCACCACCGGCGACATGATCGTCGCCTTGATCAAGGCGGTGATCTTCGGCGCGATCGTCGCGGTGGTCGCCTGCCAGAAGGGGCTGTCCACCCAGGGCGGTCCCACCGGTGTCGCGAACTCGGTCAACGCCGCCGTCGTCGAATCCATCCTGGTGCTGATGGTCGTCAACGTGGCGGTCAGCCAGCTCTACATCATGATGTTCCCCCGGGTCGGGCTGTAGCAGTGGCCGCCTCGACATTCTCTCCGGCGGTGCTCGGCGGCATGCGGCGTGCCTACCGGCGCACCACCGCGCCGGTCATCCGGCTCGGCCACATGCTGGTGTTCTTCGTCCGCGCGCTGGCCGGGATACCCGTGGCGTTCCGGCACTACCGCAGCGAGTTCGTCCGGCTGCTCTCCGACATCGCCTGGGGCAACGGCTCGTTGGTCGTCGGCGGCGGGACGGCCGGCGTCGCCGTCGTGCTGGGCATCACCGTCGGCGCGCTGGTCGGGATCGAGGGCTACAACTTCCTGGACCTGCTGGGCCTGGGACCGGCGACCGGCATCATCTCGTCGTTGGTCAACACCCGAGAACTGGCGCCGATCGCAGCGTCGCTGGCCTTCGCCACCCAGGCCGGCTGCCGGTTCACCGCGCAGTTGGGGTCGATGCGCATCGCCGAGGAGATCGACGCGCTGGAATCCCTTGGCATCCGGCCCATCCCGTACCTGGTGACGACGCGGTTGATGGCTTCGGTGGTCGCGGTCATCCCGCTCTACGTCGTCTGCCTGGCGGTCAGTTATCTGACCACGCAGGTCGTCGTGCAGGTGATCAGCGGCGGCTCCACAGGGTCCTACCTGCACTACTTCACACTGATGCTGTCCGGTCAGGACATCGTGTACTCGGTGCTCAAGACGATCGTCTTCGTCTGGATCGCCTCGACGGTGCAGTGCTACTACGGCTACTACGCCAGCGGCGGTCCGGTCGGGGTTGGTGTCGCCGCCGGCCATGCCATGCGCGCCAGCATCACCGTCGTGATCATGGTCAACATGCTGCTCACGATGGCGTTGTGGTCGGTGGACGCCGGTGCGAGGTTCGGGGGCTGAATGGCGAATTCCTTCGAGCTGGACGGGCGCGGGCCCACCGACCGGCAACTGCTCGGCTGCGGGGTGGCGCTGCTGGCCGTCGTCGCGCTGGTCACCGCGACGCTGTTGGTCAAGTCGACGGGTCGGCTGGAACCGGTGGTGCGCGTTGTCGCTGCGATGGTCAACGTCGGTGACGGTCTGCCGCAGCGCTCCGACGTGAAGTACCACGGGGTGCTGGTCGGTGCGGTCACCGATGTCACGCCCGCCGTGGACGGTGACCCGAACTTCGTGCACATCGACCTGAAGCGGGAGTACGCCGGATCGATCCCGGCCGGAGTGACCGCGCGGGTGGTGCCCAGCAACGTGTTCGCGGTGTCCTCTGTCCAGCTCGTCGACAGCGGCGCGCCCGGCGGGCCGGCGATCCCGCCCGGGGCCGTCATCCCGGAGAACACAGAGCTGCCGACCGTGCTGTTCCAGACCACCATCACCAAGCTGCGCGACATCCTCGCCGCGACCGGCCGAGGCCGCGAAGACCACACGATCGGCATCCTCGCCGCGGTCAACGCAGCCACCCAAGGACGTCGCAGCGAACTGTTGACCAGCGCAGCGCAATTGAATCGGATGGTCGAGGAACTCGACCAGATCATCGCCACCGATCCGGGACCGACCACGGTGTCGGCGCTCGTCGACGCGACCCGCGGGCTCGCGCAGACCGCACCCGATCTGGTCGACGCGCTGCACCAGGCAGTTCAGCCGATGCGCACGTTGGTCGAGCAGGACGCAGCGCTGACCTCGATGATCAACGGCGGCATCACCACGGTCGGCACCACCCACACCGCGCTGAGCAATCACACCGACCGTATGGTGCGGATCACCTCGGAGCTGACCCCGGTGCTCGGCAGCCTCGCTCAAACGGCCCACCACTGGGTGCCGGCGTTCGTCAAGTTGAACGGCCTGTCGGACAAGTTCTTCGACGAAGTCTGGAACTACGAGAATGACGCAAGCAACCTCCGGATCAATCTCTCGCTCACTCCGACGTACAGCTACACCAGGGCTGACTGCCCCCAGTACGCCGGGCTCAAGGGGCCAAGTTGCTACACCGCGCCGTTGGTCCCGACGCGCCCGGAACTGCCCGATCAGCTGTTGCCGCAGAACTACCAGCCGCCCAAGGATCTGGCACCGCCCGCCGGCACCGAGATCGGCCCGAACGGCAACCTCGTCGCCGTCGGCCCGCCGCTGGTGAACCCCAGCCCCAGCCTGGCGGATCCGAATCCGCCGCTGCCGCCGTGGATGAGCCCGTCGCCACCGGTGCCCGGCACCGCAAATCCCGAGCTCGCCCCGACACCGCAACCTCCGGTGCCGTTGTCACCAGTAGCTCCGGTGGCGCCCAAGCCGCCGCACATGCCCCCGCGCCCGCCGGCGCCCGCGCCCGCTCCGCCGGCCGGGTTGGCCGCGCACGCCGCGCCGGCGTCCTTCGGCGGCAGTGTGGGACCCGTCGGCAGTCAGTACGAACGCGCCCAACTGGGCCGCCTCACCGGGCAGCCGGCGACGGTGGCCACCCAGCTGCTACTCGGTCCGCTGGCGCGTGGCATGACGGCGTCGGCTGCCGAATCCACTCACGGGGAGCCCTGATGAGATACCGCGGTGCGCTGATCGGACTGTCGCTGTTCATGGTGGTGTCGCTGACGTTGACGTGGCTGGTGTACGTCACGTTGCGCCGAGACGTCGCCGGCAGCACCGTTCCCTACGCTGCAATGTTCACCGATGTGTTCGGCCTGCGTGAGGGCGACGATGTACGGATGGCCGGCGTGCGCGTCGGGCGCGTCGAGAAGATCGAGCTGCAGGGCGATCTCGCGAAGGTGTCGTTCGTGGTGCAGCGGGAACAGCAGGTGCTGGGCACCACCGTCGCCTCGGTGACCTATCAGAACATCGTCGGCCAGCGGTACCTCGGACTGTCGCTGGGGCGCGCCGGCGATCCGGGCGCACTACCGCCGAACAGCGTGATCCCGCTCGAGCGCTCGGATCCGTCATTCGATGTGACCACGCTGCTCAACGGGTACGAACCATTGTTCAGCCTGCTCAATCCGCGCGATGCCGACAACCTGACCAAGGGGGTCATCCAATCGCTGCAGGGAGACGAGGCCTCCATCTTCGAGCTGGTCAACCAGACCTCCCAGCTGACCGAGTCGTTCGCCGGCCGCGACGAGGAACTCGCTACGGTGATCACCGATCTGAACACCGTCATGGCCAACATGGCCCAGTACAACGACAGCCTGGATCAGACCATCGGCCAGGTGCAGGCGGTAGTATCAAACTTCGACCGGCAGCGCTCCGCTCTGGTGGAATCGACGGGGTCGATGGCGCGGGTAATGACTCAGCTCTCCAAAGTCACCGACGAGGTGTACCCGTCGTTGAACGAACTCGTCGAGCGCGAGCCCGGGTTCGCCCAGCATCTGGTCAGTATCGAACCGCAGTTGGCGTTCACCGGTGCCAATTTGCCGTTACTGCTCAAGGGATTTGCACGGATCACCAGCGAAGGTACGTACGTTAATGGATACTCCTGCGACCTCAATGGCACCGGGTTCTTTCCCGGTCTCAACGACGTGACACCGATCATCGTCGACGCGGCAACCCCCGGTAACAAGGCCAGATACACACCGAAGTGCAGGAACTTGGCAGATGGCTGAACCGAAGAAGGCCCGTCGACGGCCGCTGGAAGACCGCAACAAGCTCCTGCTGGGCATCGTCGGGGTCGCCGTGGTGGCGGTACTGGTCGGGGCCCTGTTGGTGGTGAGAGCCGCCGACATCGGTTACCGCCACTACCGGGCGCAGTTCCTGCAGGCCGCCGCGTTGCAGCCGGGCAACCCGGTCACCGTGGCCGGTATCCCGGTCGGCGAGGTGACCAGCCTGACGCTGGCCGGAGATCACGTCGAGGCGAGCTTCAAGGTGAGCAACGACGTTGCGCTCGGCGAGGATTCGCGCGCCGTCATCAAGGTCACCACCATCCTGGGCTCGCGGTACCTCGCGCTACAGCCCGCGGGCGACGGTTCGATCCAGGGAGGCACGTTCGACCTGGCGCACACCGAAGTCCCGTACGACCTGCAGGAAGCCCTCACCGACGTCACCACCACTTACGAGCAGGTGGACTCCGACAAGTTCGCCGAGACACTGAGTATTCTGGGCCGACAGATGGAGGGACTGCCGGCGATCGTGCCGCGGGCTATGGAGAACACCCACACGCTGTCGACCATCATCACCGACCGGCGCGACCAACTCGGTGCGCTGTTGGAGACCACCGAACTGGTCAGCACCACACTGCGCCGCCAGCAGGCCAACATCGCGAGCTTGGTCCGCCAGGGCAACGACCTGTTGGGGGAGTTCGTGCTGCGCCGGGCATCCTTCCACGCCATGATGGCGGCGATCACCAACCTCGTTCAGAAGTTGAATGACATCGTGATTGACGATCGGCCCGAGCTAGAGTCCCTGCTCGTCGACGTCCGAGAACTATCCGACATGCTCGGCCAGCATGATGATCTGGTCCGCGACATCCTGCAGTCGGGCCCGGTGGCACTGCGCGGGCTGGCCAACGCCACCGGCAACGGTAACGCCGTCGACTTCAACGCTGCCAACGGATTGCTCGTCGATTCGTGGATGTGCGCGATCAGCGGACGGGCCAAACAGTTCGGCATGATCGAGTATTACAAGGACTGCAAGTGATGAGCACCAGGGCGAAGGTGGTGGCGTTGATAGCCGCCGTGTGTGCGTTCGCGCTGGTCGTCGCCGTGGTGGCACTGTCGTTTATGGCAGACCGCCTGGACACCATCTCGGTGACCGCGCAGTTCGATAGCGCGGCAGGTCTTTACGAAGGCAACGCGGTGGCGGTGCTGGGGATGCCGGTGGGCGAGGTCACCAAGATCGAGCCGAAGGGCGGTTACGTCGAAGTCGAGTTCACGGTCGACGGTGACGTCCGGGTGCCGGCCGATGTGCAGGCAGTAATGATCTCGAATTCGATCCTGACCGACCGGCAGATCGAACTTACCCCGGCATACCGCGACGGA
The DNA here is from genome assembly GCF_041287115.1 of Mycobacterium sp. pV006. Lineage (NCBI taxonomy): Bacteria > Bacillati > Actinomycetota > Actinomycetes > Mycobacteriales > Mycobacteriaceae > Mycobacterium > Mycobacterium sp. pV006. The sequence goes on from NZ_JBGGKT010000016.1 coordinate 9,340, forward strand.
CCGACCCTGCAGAACAAGGACACCATCGGGTTGCACCGAACCAAAACTCCGGTGGAGTTCGCGCGCGTTCTCGACGTGCTCGACAAGTTGTCCACCTCACTGGAAGGTGACAGCAAGGGCAACGGGCCCATCCGCGATGTCGTCGATGCCAGCGCGGCGATCGTCGACGGCAACGGCCAGCAGATGAAAGACGCGCTCGGGGAACTGTCGAACGCGCTGCGGCTGAGCTCCGACCGCGGCGCGGTGACCCGCGACCAGTTGACCGCGGCCATCAAGAACGTGAGCACTCTGTTCGAGGCGGCCGCCGACAACGATGCGACACTGCGCGAATTTGGCTCCAGTGTCCGGCAACTCAGCCAGGTGCTGGCCGACGAGAACTTCGGCACCGGCACCACCGGCAAGAAGATCAACGACGTGGTCAACCAGCTGGGCGAGGTGCTCGACACCCACCGCGACGCCATCAAACAGATCGTCGCCAACGGCGATACCGCGCTGACCACCACCGTGGACCACCAGCGCGACCTTGCGGAGCTCCTCGACGTGACCCCAATGACCCTGGACAACATCTACAACGCCATCGACCGGCAGAACGGTGCGGTGCGGGTGCACGTCCTCGCCGACAAGGTGCTGTTCGACACCCAGACGGTCAAAGAGATGTGCAACATGATGGGCCTGCGACAATTAGGGTGCAGCACCGGAACTCTGCAGGACTTCGGACCGGACTTCGGGTTGAGTTACGTCCTGGACGGTCTCGCGGCGATGGGGCAGAAGTGATGGCCCGCCGCGCGAACTTGGTCCTGGCTGCGGTGGCGATCTCGACCCTGCCGATGTCCGGTTGTGCCACCGAGGGATTGGCCAGCCTCCCGCTGCCGGCGCCGACCGGCGGCTCGGGCGGTTACACGATCAACGCGGTGTTCTCCAACGCGCTGAACCTGCCCGCGATGGCGAAGGTGAAGCTCGCGGGCGCCGACATCGGCCAGATGGAGTCGATGGTGGCAAGCAACTACACGGCGGTGACCACGTTGCGCATCCAGGATGGCGTCCTACTCCCGGTGGGCAGCACTGCAGAGCTGAGATCGGCCACCCCGCTGGGTGACGTGTTCGTGTCGATCAAACCGCCCAGCGACGCCGCGCCCGGCGGCCCGCTGCTCGGTGACGGCGACACCATTCCGATCGAATCCACCACGGCCGCAGCCACGGTCGAGTCAGTGCTGAGTTCGGCGGCCATCCTGGTCAACGGGGGCGCGGTGCGCAACTTCACCAACATCATCAACGGCCTGGGCAAGGCCACCGGCGACCGGGGGCAGGCGTTCGGCGACCTGATCCGCAAGACCAACGACACCCTCGGGACCCTCAACGCGCGCTCTGACGAGATCTCCACGGCCATGACCGAGACGTCCCGGCTGGTCGAACAGCTCGACGCCAAGAACGACTCGCTCAGCGAGGTGATGGACGCCGCCGGTCCGGCCACCAACACGTTGGCCGCCCACACCGATCAGATCGCCGACCTGGTGCTGCAACTCGGCGACACTTCCGCGCAGCTGCGCAAGTTCCCGTCGATCGCCGGCACCGACACCAGCGGCCGCAGCGTCATCGCCGACGCCAACGCCATCGCCGCGGCCTGGAACGACGTCGTGCTGACTCCCGATGCGACGTTGTACGCACTCAACCGGCTGATGCCCCCGTTCATCAAGTCCACGACCAGTAACGCGATCGCATTGCGCGCCAGCGTCGACCGGTTAATTCTCGGCTCTATCCCAGATATCGGTTTCGCCGGGGATCGCGGATTTCACGGACCCAAGTGGCACAACTGGCACCAGATGGTGGGCTCCATCCAGTACGCGCTGTTCCGGCTGCAGGAGCGCATCGTCGGCAAGGGCCCCGGCGTTCCGCAGCTCCCGGTCATCCCCAGCCCCACCGAACCGGGACAGACCGTCACCATCCCCGGCACCGCCGCACCGGCCCCGGCTCCGCAAGCCCCGCCGGCGCAGATCTGGACTCCGCCACCGACTCCCGCAGTGCAATCCCCGCCGGGCCCCGGCGCACCCGCGCCTGCGCCTCCGCCGCCGGCTGTACCCCCGGCCCTCCCGGCTGAGGCGCCGCAGTGATCGGCGCCGTCGCCGACCGCGTCGTCGGGGTGGTCCGGGCCGGTCACCGCCGCCGCGCCTGGCTGTCCGCGGGGGCACTGGTGCTGACCTTCGTCATCGCGACCGCGTACCTGTTTCTGGGTGCGCTGCAAGTCAATCCGCTCGCGTCCAGCTATCGCGTCACCGTGTCGCTGCCGGAGTCGGCGGGCCTGCTGCCGAACCAGAACGTCACGATGCGCGGTGTGCCGATCGGCCGGGTCGAACGGCTCGACATCACACCAGCGGGCGTCAACGCCGTGGTGAGCGTCGACTCGTCGGTCGCGGTGCCGGCTTCCAGCGCGGTGCGGGTCTCCGGGCTGTCCCCCGCCGGTGAGCAGTACCTCGACTTCGTCGCCGAGAGCGACCAGGGCCCGTATCTGACCGACGGAAGCGTTGTGGCGCAGGACAACACCACGGTTCCGGTCAGCCTGGCCGAGCTGCTGGCCAACGCCGACGGCGCCCTGCGCCAGGTCGACACCGAGAAGCTGGAGCTGATCAAGAGCGAGCTCAGCTTGACCGAAGCCGGCCCGCAGAAGCTGGCCGACATCATCGACGGCGGAACCTTCCTGCTGTCGACACTGGATTCGGTGTTGCCCGAAACCACCAGCATGTTGCGCACCAGCCGCGTGGTCTTCACCTTGGCGGCCGACAAGAACGCCGGCATCGGGGTGGCCTCGCAGAACCTCGACGAGACGTTCGCGGGGGTGAACCGGATGCGCGAGGGCTTCCGGACGTTGACCGAACAGACGCCGCAGACCCTGACGTCGGTCGACAACCTGTTCGCCGACAACTCCGACACGATGGTGTCGCTGTTGGGTAGTCTGGCTAGTACCTCTCAGCTGCTGTATCTGCGGGTCCCGGCGCTGAACGCGCTGTTCCCGGACTATCGAACCTCGGTGCTCGACGCGATCGGCTCCACGATGCACGACAGCGGGCTGTGGTCTACCGGTGACATCTACCCCCGTTACTCGTGTGACTACGGGACGGCGCGCCGGCCACCGGCTTCGGCGGATTTCCCGGAGCCGTATCTGTACACCTACTGCCGCGACGATCACCCGGGAGTGCTGGTCCGCGGCGCCAAGAACGCTCCGCGCCCGGCCGGCGACGACACCGCGGGTCCGCCTGCGGGGGCGGACCTGGGCCGGACCACCGACCCGACGCCCAAGGGGCGGTACACCATTCCGACGCCCTACGGTGGCCCGACCCTGCCGATCGAGCCGCCGCGATGACCGAGCGCGACACCAGCATGGACACCCGTGCAGCCAGGAGATGAAATGTCAGTGATGACCGACCGAGAGCGCGACGACGAGAAGACCGAGGCCGAACCCACGGACGACGCGCAGGCCGACGAGTCTGCCGCGGAGGCGACGGCCGACGGTGCACAGGACTCCGACACACCGACCGGGGACGGCGATGGTCGCGGGCCGTGGCGCCGTCGCGTGGCGCTCGGCGCGGTGGCGCTGCTGTTGGTCGGCGCACTGGCCACCTCCGGATTCCTGGGGTGGCAATTGTGGCAGGACCGTCAGGTGGCGCGGGCCGGCGACGAGGCGCGGGCAGCGGCCGTCGAGTACGCCGAGGTGTTGACGAGCATCGATTCGGCGAAGGTGGACGAGAACTTCAACCAGGTGCTCGCCGGCGCCACCGGGGAGTTCAAGGACATGTACTCGCAGTCCAGCGCCGAGCTGCGGCAGCTACTCATCGACAACAAGGCCAGCGCCCACGGCATCGTCACCGAATCGGCCGTCCAGTCCGCGTCGAAGGAGGAAGTGGTCGTACTGATGTTCGTCGACCAGTCGGTGTCCAACGCCGCGGTGCCCGACCCGCGCATCGACCGCAGCAGGATCAAGATGACCATGCGCAACATCGACGGCCGCTGGCTGGCAAGCAAAGTCGAGCTGCGATAGTGATGCGCCGATCCCTCCGCAGTGCCGCAGCCGCCATGGTGGCGGCGGCTGCGCTCGCCACCGCATCGCCGGTGTCGGCGTCAGCTCCCGCATTCTGTGGTGAGCTGGGCGGTCAGTGGGACGGACAATTCTGTACGACATCGGTCGTCTCGGAGCGCAAGGCCGTCCGAAACATCAAGATGGCGCTGCCCGCTGATCTGGTCGAGAATCCCGTCATCCGCCAGTATCTGACCACCCTGATGAACAACTGGCGCAACGCGGCGAAGAGCATGGTCCAGGACAGCTTCGGCGAGCAGCAGTTCCAGATCTTCCAGCACGGTGACGCGATGACGGCCGTCTTCCACGAGATGTACTCGGGCACAGTCGGTACCGACGCTCTGGCGCATCCGAACGCGCCGATCATCAGCGACGCCTACCGCACCTTCACCTTCGCCGGCGGGCGGCAGCTGCAACTGGCCGATCTGTTCAAACCGGGCGTCGACCATCTGGCCGAGATCCCGCGTCTTGGTGCGCCGTTCATCGTCGCTGCCCTCGACGCCGCGCCTCCGCCGCACCAGCCGGGCACCTATCCGTTCACCCCGGACCGCTGGACGCCGGACAAGGTGTACTCCGGTGGCTACAAGGCCTGGGCACTGACCCATGACGAACTGATCCTGTACATGCCGGACTATCCGGTGGGCCGCGACTCGCCGATCAACTTCGCCCCTGGCGCCATGCAGTGGTCGATGGACGGCGGCACGGTACAGCCCCGGATTCCGTTGTCGGTCCTGGCGCCGGTGTTGCGCCCCGAATTCGGCGGGGCCTGACGATGTCTCGCTGGCCGGCCGCGGTGCTGGCGGTGTTGTGCATGGCGGGCGCCGCGCCGGCCGGCGCGCAACCCGACGAGGGCGCCGCCGCACCGACGATGCCGGCCTTCGTGCCGCACCCGTCGGACTGGACGCCCGATTACACCGTCTGGCCCTACAACCTCTGGCAGAACCGAGTGACGCCGGAACAGGTCACCGCGCAGCGCGAGTCGTGTCAGTGGTTCAACGCCCAGTACGACGAGCTGATGACGCAGGCGTTCGGGTTTCAGCGCTTTCTGGGTGACCGGCGCGACGAATGGACAGATCCGGCAGTCCGGGCCACCGCGGACGTCGTCGTGGCCAACCTGAACCAGTCGGCGGCGTTCCTGCAGCCGCGCGCGGACACGTTGTTCATCGTCAACTACCCGGACCAGAGTGAGTATTCGCCGCTGTTCCATGGGGATTCGATCTACCGGCTCTGGTACCAGCTCACCCAGATCAGCGACAAGATCAGCAGAGAGGTCCCGGCGGGGCAGATCAACGCGAACACCGCGACGGCGAACGTGTACGGCACCGTGATCCGAGACTCCGGCGTCTGCGCGGGGGCGTGAACCCGTTGTTGACATGTTGACACAGATAACTAGTCTTTGTGTCATAGCCAACCCCGGGAGGCGTCATGGTCGCAGTCGTCAACGAAGCTCCTCAGCGTGCGGCACAGCCCGTCCGGCCGAAGGTGATGCGGGAGTTCCGGAAGCACTCCGGCAGCGTGTTCGGCGGGTTCTTCGGGGCAGCGGCGTTCGACGAGGTCGCCCTGGTCCCGGTGGCGGCCGCGGTGGACAAAACCGGCCGGTTCGCCGAGAACTTCGCCGATCGCGGTGTGCGCAGCGGTTTTTCGGCATTCCTGGCGATCTGGGGTGATGCGCACGACCGCGCGGCCGAGGGGGAGCGGCTCAAGACCATGCACCGCGAGGTGCGGGGCAGGGGCGTCGGCGATTTCGCCGACGTCCGCTACAGCGCGCTGGACCCCAAGCTGTGGAACTGGATCGCGGTCAGTGGCCTGTTCCTGGTGCTGAACTCCTTCACCCCCGCCACCGGGTACTCGCTCAACGACGCCGAGGAGGAGGCCGCGTACCATCAGCTGCGCGAGGCGTTCAGCGCATTGGAGTTGCCCGGCAGGCACGCCAAGCTTCCCACGACCTACGCCGCGGCCCGCGATTACTACGAGACGATGGTGCGGGAAGAGCTGGCCACCAACCCGTTCCTGCGTCGTGTCACCACCGACCTGACCCGGCTGCCCCTGCCCACGCTGGTGCTGCCGCCGGTGTTGCGCAAGGCGCTCACCCCGCCCTGGCTGGTGCTGCGCCCGGTGGCCGGGCGCGTCGTCAAGGTCTGCTCGTTCGGGATCCTGCACCCCGGCATCCGTGAGCTGACCGGATTCGACTGGCGGCCGCGGCACGACCGCGAGTTCGCGCTCTACACCGCCATGCTGCAGCTCGCGTGGCGCACCCTGCCCGATCGTCTGTTGCTCATTCCGTTGGCGCGCAACCGGATCGAGTACGAGAAGCTGGTGCACGTGCACCGTTCGGTCGCGCTGGATTCGTTCGCGCCACCGGCCGGCCGATGCCCGGTCGGTGGACCGTGATGCGTCGGCGCAACAACGACAGCCGGACCGAGCAGGAGTCGGCGATCCTCAAAGCAGCCGCGGAGGAGGTGTCGCTGGTCGGGGTGGGACGGCTCAGCATGGACGTCGTCGCTCGCCAGGCCGGCGTCAGCCGCAGCACGCTGTACCGGCGCTTTCCCACCCGCGACGCGCTGATCACCGAACTCGGCCGCCAGACCTTCGATTTCGCGATGGCCAGGCTGCAGACGGTGGCCATCGACGACGGCCCGCAGCAGGCCGCGGTCGCCGCGTTCCGCGAGGGGGTGCGGCTGTTGAGCGGCGAGCCGGTGATGCGCCGCTTCCTGCAACTCGAGGGCGGCTTCACCGCCACCGCCGACATGGTCGACGAGGCGCGCGAGTTCCTGGTCAGCGCGGCCCGGGCGATGGCCAAGGCGTTGCGCACCGCGGGTGCGACGATGCCCGACGACGCGCTGCTCGCCGTCTGCGAGCTGCACATCCGGCTGGCCGCCTCGTTGGTCCAGGTCGCCACGCCGACCCTGGATGTCGGCGACGACGCCGCCGTCACCGCCTACGCCCGGGCCCATCTGGCCCCACTGGTGCACTGACCATCGACGAGCAGGAGGTTTTGCGAGAAATGCTGAGCGCCGCAACGGGACATGGGACGCTGTGACCATGTCTGAGCTGCCCGAACCCCGCTTCCTCGACGATCGCCTCGCGCATTGGGCGCGAACCAAGCCCGACGCCGAGGCGATGGACTACCTGGACCGGAACTGGACCTGGGCGCAGTGGAACGACCGCGTCCGCCGTCTGGCCGGAGCGCTCTAGGAACGCGGCGTCGGTCGTGGGGACGTGGTGTCGTTCCTGGACATGAATCACCCGGCCTGTGTCGAGCTGACGTTCGCGGCCGCATCGCTGGGCGCGGCCAACGCGATCATCAACTTCCGGCTGGCGGCCGACGAACTCGATTATGTGATCAACGATTCGGGCGCCAAGCTGCTCGTCGTCGGCGCCGAGTTCAAGCCGGTCATCGACAAGATCGCCGACAAGCTGTCCCACGTCGACCAGATCATCACCGTGACCCCGGAGGGCGACGACGAGTACGAGGCGATGCTGGACTCGGCCACACCCGTCGAGCGCGGCGACGACGTCGACCCGGAGGACGTCGCGATCGTCATGTACTCCTCGGGGACGACGGGCCGGCCCAAAGGTGTCGAGCTGACCCAGAGCAACCTGATCGCCCACATCGTCAACAACCACGACGGGTTCACCTTCGACGAGGGTGACAAGAGCATGGTGTCGATGCCGCTGTTCCACGTCGGCGGATCCTCGTATGTGCAATTCGGCATCCACGACGGTGTGCCGAGCGTGATGACCCGCGAGGTCGACGGCGGGGCCCTGGCCGGGGCCATCCTCAAGGGCGCCAACCGCACGTTCCTGGTGCCGGCGGTGCTGGCCAAGGTGCTCGAGGCCGGGGAGGACGCGGTCAAATTGTTCGCCGCGCTGAAGACCTTCGGCTACGGCGCCTCGCCCATGCCGCTGCCGCTGCTGCGCCAGGCCCTCGAGGCGTGGCCGGACACCGACTTCATCCAGGTGTACGGGCTGACCGAAGTGTGCGGCGTGATCAGCCGCCTGATGCCCGAGGACCACCGCAACGAGCGGCCCGAGCGGCTGCAGAGCGCGGGGCGGTTGACCAACAACGCCGAGGTACGTGTCGTCGACCCCGACACCCTCGAGGAGGTACCCACCAACCAGCAGGGCGAATTGTGGTTCCGCACCAAGCAATTGATGAAGGGCTACCACAACAAGCCGGAGGCCACCGCAGAGGCGATCACCGAGGACGGCTGGTTCCGCACCGGCGACATCGGCCGCGTCGACGAGGACGGGTACATCTTCGTCGAGGACCGGCTCAAGGACATGATCATCTCGGGCGGCGAGAACATCTACTCGATCGAGGTGGAGAGGGTGCTCGCCGAACACGACGCCGTCGTCGACGTCGCGGTGATCGGGGTACCCGACGACAAGTGGGGCGAGGTGGTCAAGGCCGTCGTCGTCACCGAATCGGAGGTCTCCGAGAAGGACCTCATCGCCTTCGCCCGGGAACGGCTGGCCGGTTACAAGTGCCCCAAGAGTGTCGACATCGTTGACGAGCTGCCGCGCAACCCCACCGGCAAGGTCCTGAAAAAGGAACTGCGCAAACCGCATTGGGAGGGCCGCGACCGCGCCACCGTATAGCCGGGTCTCTCCCGGGTTCCCGGTCGTCTTCCGTAGGCTCGGCACGGTGAAGGCTCACGCCGTGCCACTGTCCGACGTCCTCGACCGCCTGCACGTGGTGTCGTTGCCGATGCGGGTGCGCTTCCGCGGCATCACCGTCCGCGAGGTGGCGTTGATCGACGGGCCGCACGGGTGGGGAGAGTTCGGCGCCTTCGTCGAGTATCTGCCCGCCGAGGCGGCGCACTGGCTGGCCTCCGGGATCGCGGCCGCCTATCAGCCACCGCCGCACCTGCGCCGAGACCGCATCCCGGTCAACGCCACCGTCCCGGCGGTGCCGGCCGCCGAGGTGGCCGAGATCGTGGCCCGCTATCCGGGCGTGCGCACCGCCAAGGTCAAGGTGGCCGAGCCCGGCCAGTCGCTGGCCGACGACGTCGCGCGGGTCAACGCCGTACGGGAGCTGGTGCCGACGGTGCGGGTGGATGCCAACGGCGGCTGGTCCGTCGACGAGGCCGTCGCCGCCGCTCACGCGTTGACCGCCGACGGCGCCCTGGAGTACCTCGAACAGCCGTGCCGCACCGTTGCCGAGCTGGCCGAGCTGCGCGACCGAATCGACGTTCCGGTGGCCGCGGACGAGAGCATCCGCAAGGCCTCCGATCCGCTGTATGTGGTGCGCAGCGGCGCGGCCGACGTCGCGGTGCTCAAGGTCGCGCCGCTGGGCGGGGTGGCCGCGATGCTCGAGATCGCCGCGGCGATCGACATCCCGATCGTGGTGTCCAGTGCGCTGGATTCGGCGGTGGGCATCGGCACCGGGCTGGTCGCCGCCGCGGCGCTGCCGGTGCTCGACCACGCCTGCGGCCTGGGCACCGGCAGCTTGTTCGTCGAGGACGTCGCCGACCCGCGGACGCCGGTCGACGGCTATCTGCCCGTGGCCACCGTGACCCCGGATCCGGCGCGCCTGGCCGCGCTGGCCGCCACCCCGGCGCGGCGACAATGGTGGATCGACCGCATCCGGCGGTGCTGGCCGCTGGTGACGGCTCAGGAAGGCTTGCGGAACCGCTGAATTCCCCAGGCAAGGTGGCCCTGGTCGGCGGCGTCGACCCAATTGCGCAGCCCCAGAACCATTTTGTCGAGATACTCGGGCGAGGACTTCTGCTCGAGCTCGCCGCGCCGTGACTCCAGTTCCTGACGCACCCGGTCGTAATGGGTTCGCAGGTTGTGCACCAGGTCGATCTGGTCGAGCACCTCGAATCCGATGGCCTGCGCGGCCTCCCGGTAGAACCGCATCGAGCCCAGGTCGCGAAGGTTGAGCCGGTCGTACACCGGCTGCAGCACGCCGTCGGGCACGTCGTCGGTCTGCATGGGATCGGTGAACACCAGTTCACCACCGGGCTTGAGCAGTCGGAACGCTTCCTCGATCACCTTGCGGCGGTCGGCGGCGTGCAGGAACGCGTCCTGGGACCAGATGATGTCGGCGCAGGCCGGTGGCATCGGGACATCGTCGAAACTGCCGTGCACGACCTGGATCCGGCGTTCCAAGCCGGCCTGGCGGTTCTTGGCCCGGTTGGTGTCGTTCTGGGTGTCGGAGATGTTGACGCATGTGACCGTGCACCCATGCATGCTCGCCAGGCGCCGCGCCGATCCGCCGTAGCCGGCGCCCAGATCGATCACCGTCGCCCCGGCGTCCAGATTCGACAGTAGGCCGGCCATCCGGTCCACGGTCTCGACGCCGGCCGCGCCGATGTCGGTGGTGTCCTCGTAACACCCGACGTGGATGTCCTCCCCGCCCCAGATCAACGAGTAGAAGTTGTCCGCGTCGTCGCTGTCGTAGTAGGCCTCGGCGGCCTCGGTGACCGTGCCGGCGTCGTCATCGTCCACCGACTTCTCGGCGACATGGACGAAGAAGTCCGGCTCGTTCTCCTGGTAGGTCTCCTGGAAGTCGCCGTAGGTGCGGACCCGCTCGAAGCCGGCCTCCCGGATCAACCGTCGCACATAGTTCTTGCGCAACGGGAACATGTTGAGCGTGTACTCCGACCCGTCCGGGAAGGTGTACTTGAACCGGGCGAGGCCGTCATCGACATGTTCGGGTTCCGCGGTGACCTGCTCCCCGCAGTAGTAGTACTTGTGCTTGGACGAGAAGCCGTGGTCGAGCATCTCGTCGTAGTTGCGCTGATCCAGAATCAGGATGCCGTCGTGGCGCAACGCGGCGTAGAACTCGGCCAGCGCACGGCGGCGGTCCTGTTCGTCGTGCAGGTGGGTGAACGAGTTGCCCAGGCAGATGATGGCGTCGTACTTGCCCTGAATGCTCTTGTTCAACTGTCGCCAGTCGGCTTGGACGCTCTTGAGGATCAGCCCACGCTTCTTGCCGTTCTCGAACGCCTTGGCCAGCATTGCGGCCGACCCGTCCGCGCTCGTCACGTCGAAGCCCGCCTCGGTGAGGCGCACCGAATGAAAGCCCGTTCCGGTCGCGACGTCGACCACACTCTTCTTGTCCCGCGCGCGCAGCACGTCGATGAAGAAACGGCCCTCGGACTGGGCGCGCGCGTCCCAGTCGATCAGTTCGTCCCACTTTTCCACGAAGCTCATCACGTACTCGCCACGGTAGAGATCGGTGTCGCGATCAGCGAGCGGATTATCGCCGTAACTCTGTTCACGCAACCGCAGTTCAGCGTTGTCCCGGGTGGTCGTGGAAGTCATGAGACCTTTCTTTTTCCGTTGCCGTGCGCACGCTCTCGGAAAAAGTGGTCACGCGTGCGCTGATCCGTCACTCATGAGGAAATGCGCACGACGTCCGCGGTTTTCGGGGGCGAAGTCGTTGCTGCGCCGTTCCCCGCAGGGCGGGGGACGGGCGACTCCCGCCGCACCCACACCGCGGTTCTACCGTAGTGCACCGGGGAGTTTTCGCGACCGCAGGGCAGCGACGGCGGGTGCCGGGCCCGTCCTCAGCGGTTGGACCACGCCTGGCGACGCGTCTCGCTCGGAGCGTCGTCATGGCCGGGGTGGCGGCTGTGGTCGCGGGTGAGTGTGCGCGGACTCTCGTGGGTGCGCAGCTGCCGGGACAGATGCCGGATCTCGTCGCGCAGCTCGTCGATCTGGGCGGCGGTGGCCGCACGGTTGGCGGAGTCCTCTTCGGACACGCGCTCGACGATCCACGATGCGACGGTCGCGGTGATGACACCGATGAGGCTGATTCCGCCGATCATCAGCAGCACGGCGATGACCCGGCCGGTGACGGTGACCGGATACGCGTCGCCGTAACCGACGGTGGTGACGGTGACGATCGACCACCACACCGCTTCGCCGAAGTTGGTGATGCTGGCGTCGGCGGCGTGGCGCTCGGTTTCCAGCATTGCCAGCGACGCGACGTAGACCAGCAACGTCGCGCTGGCCGCGGTGTACATCACGACGCGGCCGCGGATCGCGTCGCCACCGGCGCGGTGCAGCACCTTCACCAGTACCACCAACCGCAGCAGTCGCAGGGGACGCAGGAAGGGGAGAACGACGATCGCCAAATCGAGCAGATGCCGGAAGAACCACCGGACGCGCTGGGGGGCGAGCGTGAGCCGGACGACGTAGTCGACGACGAAGGTGACGTAGAGCGCCGTCATCGCCGTATTGAGGAGGGCATTCGTTGCACCGGAGGGCTGGGCGAGCACCTGCACCGAGTAGACGATCAGAAACGCGAAGGCGACCGCGGCCAGCGCCCATTCGCTGTGCGACTCCCATCGTTCGAGGCGGGTGGCGGAGCCCATCGATCGCAACCTTCCGGGGTCTGAGGCATCGTGCCTGCACGGCGTCGGAGCCGCCGACCGTCACGCTGCCGAGCTGTCTCTGCAGCAGGGGTACCCGCGACGGGCCCCGAAACCGAACTGTACCCACGCGGGACGGAGTCGAGTTGTCCTGATCTGTGGGATGCGTGGCCTAGACGACAAGGCTGGTCGGGCTCGACACTGGATTCATGGTGCGCACGGTGCTGATCGTCGGGTTCGCCGGTGTGCAGGCGCTCGACATGGTCGGACCGTTCGAGGTGTTCACCGGCGCGTCGGCGTTCGCGGCCGCGACCGGCGGCGATGGTTACGACGTCCGCGTGGTCTCGTCGGGCGGCGCTCCGGTCAGCACCGGCACCGGGCTGACGCTGGTCGCCGAGCCGCTACCCGACCCCACCCAGCCGGTCGACACCGTCGTCATCCCGGGCGGCGTCGGCACCCACGCGGCGCGCCACGACGACGAGCTGATCAGCTGGATCTCCGCGGTGGCGGGGACCGCCCGCCGCGTGGTCAGCGTCTGCACCGGCGCGGTGCTCGCCGCGCAGGCCGGACTGCTCGACGGCTGCATCGCCACCACACACTGGGCCTACGCGGCGCAACTGGCCGCCGAGTTCCCGGCCGTGACCGTCGACCCCGACCCGATCTTCGTGCGCAGCTCGGCGAAAGTGTGGACCGCCGCAGGCGTCACCGCCGGCCTGGATCTCGCGCTGGCGCTGGTCGAGGACGACCACGGCACCGACGCCGCGCAGACCGTCGCCCGCTATCTGGTGATGTACCTACGGCGGCCCGGCGGACAGACCCAGTTCGCCGCGCCGGTGTGGATGCCGCGCGCTCGACGCACCCCGGTGCGTGATGCGCAGGAGGCGATCGAGGCCGACCCCGGCGGGTCGCACAGCGTCGCCGAGCTGGCCGGGCGCGCCGCGATGAGCCCGCGCCACTTCACCCGGGTGTTCACCGACGAGGTGGGCGAAGCGCCCGGCGCGTATGTCGAACGCATTCGCACCGAGGCGGCCCGCCGTCAGCTCGAGGAGACCGACGACACCATGCCCGTGATCGCCGCCCGCTGCGGTCTCGGCACTGCAGAAACGTTGCGCCGCACCTTCATCCGCCGTCTCGGCATATCGCCCGACCAGTACCGCAAGACCTTCGCCTGAGGAGACCCGTCATGCAGATCGCCATCATGCTCTATCCCGGCTTCACCGCGCTGGACTTCATCGGCCCCTACGAGTCACTGCGCTACCTTCCCGGAGCCGAGATCCGGTTCGTGTGGCACGAGCCGGGACCGGTCGCCGCCGATTCGGCGGTGCTGCTCGTCGGCGCCACCCACAGCTTCGACGAAACCCCGGCCCCGGACGTGCTGCTGATCCCGGGCGGCTTCTCCTCGATGGAGCACGCCCGCGACCAGAAAGTGCTCGACTGGGTGCGCGGTGCCCACGAATCCACGACGTGGACCGCGTCGGTGTGCTCGGGGTCGATGATCCTGGCCGCGGCCGGCCTGCTCGACGGCAAACGCGCCACCTCGCACTGGGCCGCGCTGCCGTTCCTGCGCACCTTTGGTGTCACCCCCGTCGACGACGAACGCATCGTGCGCGCCGACGACAAGACCGTCACCTGCGCCGGTGTGTCGGCAGGCATCGACCTGGGGCTGTGGCTGGCCGGCCAGATCGGCGGCGAAGCCAAGGCCAAGGCTATCCAGCTGTCGATGGAGTACGACCCCCAGCCGCCGTTCGACAGCGGGCACATGTCCAAGGCTTCGGCGTCGACCAAGGCGTCCGCGACCGCGCTGATGGGCCGCGAGCTGGTCAAGCCGGCCGCCCTGGCGGCCTCGACCGGCCTGCTGTGGGACGCCGCCCTCCAGCGACTTCGGCGTGCTGGGCGTCGCTCAGCGTCGACAATCACGCCGAAATCGCGGCGCGAATGACCGCGATGACGCGCTCGGGGTACTCGGTGAGGTCCAGCCAGGTGAAGCGCAGTACCTGCCATTTCTGCACCACGATGTCGTTCTGACGCACCCGGTCGATCTGGAACTCCTCGGCACCGCTGTGGAACGCGAACCCGTCGACCTCGATGGCGACCTTGGCGTCGGGGAACGCGACGTCCACGCGGTAGCCGCCCACCCGATAGTCCGCCTGCCATCCGCGCAACCGGGCGCCGCGCAACAGAGTGTGGAGGAGCCGTTCGGCTGCCGATCGGGCGCCGCTGTCCGCGGCCTGGAGTAGCAGCCGGGACCGAGGCGACCCGTATCTGCCGGTGTGGCGGAGATGGGCCGCCCAGAGCGCCGACAGATCGACTCCGTTCTGGAGCGCCCAGTCGAGCAGTCTGGCTCCGCCACCCCGTCGGGCGCTGGCTTCGACGACGGTCAGCGCCAGGTTCGTCACCCACATGCCCCTGATCTCGGTGAGGTCGGCCTTCGCAAGATCCCGCCGGCGCGGCCGGCAGCCGTCGCGTCTGCGACCGTTGCTGTCGCGCGGGACCGTCATCTCGACCTCGTCCGGGGCGAACCTGGTCAGGCCGTGCCACCAGGCCGCGGTCAGTCCGCTTCCGGCGGCGTGCGGGCCGTAGCTCCACACCGCAGCTCGGATGCGTGCGGCGTCGGTGAACGGACGGTCGTCGACGAAGTACACACCACGCGCATATCGCACCCAGTGGCCGGATCGGACGCGGCGCTGCACCGCGCCGTGGCTGAGACCCGCCGACCGGGCCTGCGCCAACGTGATGACTCCGTCGTGATTTCGCAAAAGCGCCGCGAGCATGTCTTATCGGACGCACGCGGGCGCCCTCCGGTTCCGTCCCCCGCGATTTCGGCGTGATTTTCGCTGCTCAGCGTCGATAACCACGCCGAAATCACTAGGCAGTAGCCTCGGCGGGGTGAATCTGGCTTATGACGACCGCGGCTCGGGGGAGCCGGTGCTGTTCATCGCGGGTCGCGGCGGCGCCGGCCGGACCTGGCATCTGCACCAGGTTCCGGTGTTCCTTCGTGCCGGGTACCGCTGTGTGACGTTCGACAACCGCGGCGTCGGTGCCACCGAGAACGCGGAGACCCTGACCACCGAGACCGTGGTCGGCGACGTCGTCGGCCTGATCGAGAAGCTCGACCTCGCGCCGGTACGCGTCGTCGGGGTGTCGATGGGGTCCTTCATCGCGCAGGAACTGATGGTGGCGCGGCCCGAGCTGGTGCGCTCGGCGGTGCTGATGGCCACCCGCGGACGCCACGACCGCACCCGCACCTTCTTCGGTCAGGCCGAGCGCGCGCTGCATGAATCCGGGGTGGAGCTGCCGACCGAATACGACGCCAAAATCCGTCTGCTGGAGAGCTTTTCGCCGAAGACGTTGAACGACGACAACGCGGTGCGCGACTGGATCGAGATGTTCACCATGTGGCCGCAGAAGCTCACCCCCGGTCTGCGCGCCCAGATGGCGATCTCGCCGCAGGAAAGCCGGCTGCCGGCATACCAGCACATCCAGACCCCGACCCTGGTGATCGGCTTCGAGGACGACGTGTTGCTGCCGTCCTATCTCGGCCGCGAGGTCGCCAACGCGATGCCCAACGCCCGCTTCGTGGAGATCCCCGACACCGGGCACCTCGGATTTATCGAGAAGCCCGAGGCCGTCAACACCGCGATCCTCAATTTCTTCGCCGATACCCTGTAATGGTGAATCCCTCGACGGCGCAGGCCCGGGTGGTCGTCGACGAACTGATCCGCGGCGGCGTCCGCGACGTTGTGCTGTGCCCGGGCTCGCGCAACGCGCCGTTGGCGTTCGCGCTGCACGACGCCGACCGCGCGGGCCGGCTGCGCCTGCACGTGCGCATCGACGAACGCACCGCCGGCTTCCTGGCCATCGGACTGGCCGTCGCCGAACGAGCCCCGGTGTGCGTGGCCATGACCTCGGGTACGGCGGTGGCCAACCTCGGGCCCGCGGTGGTGGAAGCCAACTATGCGCGGGTACCGCTGATCGTGTTGTCGGCCAACCGGCCTTACGAACTGTTGGGCACCGGGGCCAATCAGACCTTCGAGCAGCTCGGCTACTTCGGCACGCAGGTGCGGGCCAACATCAGCCTCGGGCTGGCCCCCGAACCGTCCAGGGCGGCAGCGGACATGGACGCGCTCAACGCCCAGTGGCGCAGCGCCACCTGTCGAGTGCTGGTGGCGGCCACCGGATCTCGCACCGCCAACGCCGGACCGGTGCAGTTCGACATCCCGCTGCGCGAGCCCCTGGTGCCCGACGCCGACGAACCCGCCGTGCCGTATGCCCCCGAGGGCCGCCCGGACGGCCGGTCCTGGACCCACACCCCGCCGGTGACGTTCGACCAGCCGCTGGACATCGACCTCACCCCGGACACCGTCGTCATCGCCGGGCACGGCGCGGGCGAACACCCCAACCTCGCGCACCTGCCCACCGTCGCCGAACCCACCGCACCGCAACCGCGTAACCCGTTGCATCCGTTGGCGCTGCGGCTGATTCGGCCCAAGCAGGTCATCATGCTGGGCCGGCCCACCCTGCACCGGCCGGTGTCGGCGCTGCTGGCCGATTCGTCGGTCCCGGTGTACGCGTTGACCACCGGGCCGCGCTGGCCCGACGTGTCGGGCAACTCGCAGGCCACCGGCACCCGCGCGGTCACCTCGGGGGAACCGGCCGCGGCGTGGCTATGCCGCTGCGCCGACGTGCACCGCCACGCCGTGGAGGCGGTGCGTGGACAGCTGGCCGCGCACCCGTTGACGACGGGCCTGCACGTGGCCGCCGCGGTCGCCGATGCGCTGCGTCCGGGTGACCAGCTGGTGCTCGGTGCGTCGAACCCGGTGCGTGACATCGCGCTGGTCGGCTTCGACGCCACCGAGGTCAAGGTGCGGTCCAACCGCGGAGTCGCCGGCATCGACGGCACGGTGTCGACCGCGATCGGCGCGGCGCTGGCCCACGAACGCAACGGCGGGCGCACCGTGGCGCTGATCGGGGACCTGACCTTCGTCCACGACAGCTCCGGCCTGCTGATCGGCCCGACCGAGCCGATGCCGCGGCGGCTGACCATCGTGGTGTCCAACGACAACGGCGGCGGCATCTTCGAGCTGCTCGAGCAGGGGGACCCGCGGTTCTCCGACGTGTCGTCGCGCATCTTCGGCACCCCGCACGACGTCGACGTCGGCGCGCTGTGCCGCGCCTATCACGTGGACAGTCGCCAGATCGAGGCCGCGCAGCTCGCCGACGCGCTCGACGAACCGCACGACGGCATGCGGGTGTTGGAGGTCAAGGCCGACCGGTCGTCGTTGCGTGCGCTGCACGCCTCGATCAGGGCCAACCTGTGACGCAACTCGTCGAGCGTCTGAAGGCGCTGTGGCAGATCGTGATTCCGCATCTGTACGGCGAACCGGGGGAGACCCGTCGTGGCCGGATCCTGCGGCGCGTGCGCATCGGGATCGTCGTGGCGGCGTGTCTGGTGACGTTGCAGTCGGTGCTGCTGGTGCTGGGGGCGTGGCGCAACGACCGTCAGATCGAACGCAACATGGGGGTCGCCGAGGCCAACGTGCTCGACGCGGGTCCGCGCCGGTCGACCATCGAGTTCGTCACCTCCGACCGGATCACCTACCGGCCCGAACTCGGCGTGCTGTATCCCTCGGAGCTGGAGAACGGGATGCGCATCTACGTCGAGTACGACGTCAACGATCCCGATCTGGTCCGCGTGCGTGACCGTGATGCTTCGCTGGCGATCATCCCCGCGGGATCCATCGCAGTGGTCGGCTGGATCATAGCCGGAGCCGCATTGGCGGGCACCGCGCTGATCCAGCGTCGGATCGACGTCCCTCAGGACGCGACGAGATCGTCGAGCCAGTTGTCGTCGTAGACGTCGAGCTTCTGCTCGTTCTGCAGATCGAACACCGTGGGGGTGCCGGTCTGGTCCGGATCGACCTCGAACAGGAACGTGTAGTTGGTGTCGTCCATGTCCACGACGTCGATGCCGACCGACCCTGAGGCCACCTGCGCCGCGACGGGCTCGGGGACCCCGGCGGCCAGCGCCATGTCGCGCAACTCGTCACCGCTGAACGGCCGGCCACCGGAATCCTGGTTGCTCCACAGTTCGCGGACGAACCGCTGGAACTGGGTGCCCGAAGCGGTGAGCGCGCCGACGGGTTCGGCCGCGACGAACATCGCGTTGGCCACCGTCGCGGAGTACCCCTGATAGTCGGCGTCCATGAAGGTCAGCGGCCGATAGGTGACCTGCAGGGCCCCGATGGCGATGTAGTGGGCCAGGTCGTCGCCGAAGTCCTGCTGCAGGTCGGCGCAGTGCCGGCACTGCGGCTCGGTGTAGATCTCGATCTTGGCGGGCGCGGTGTCGAAGCCGGCGACCACGCCGAAGCCGTCCTCCGAGAGCGCCAGGGGTGCCGCGATCGCCGGCGGCACGGCCGCGCCGACCACCTGCCGGCTGCAGCCGACCGACCCGATCAGCAGCGCCAGCACCGCGACCACGGCGAGCAGGCGGAACGAACGCATGCACTCATCCTCTCGCACAATTCCCGCCGCATCTTCCTGGCGGTCACCTTCCGGACAAGTCGTGATGTCACCGTCGCGGTGTGCGCGTCGCAATCGTCGCAGAGTCCTTCCTCCCGAACGTCAACGGCGTCACCAACTCGGTGCTGCGGGTCATCGAGCACCTGCGCCGCACCGGCCACGAGGTGATGGTCATCGCCCCGGACACCCCGCCCGGACATCGGCCGGCCGATCGGGTGCACGACGGGATCCGCGTCCACCGGGTCCCGGCGCGCATGTTTCCCAAGGTCACGTCGCTGCCGCTGGGCATCCCGTGGCCGCGGATGGTCGGCGTGCTGCGCGGGTTCGACGCCGACGTCGTGCACCTGGCGTCGCCGGCGCTCCTGGGCTGGGGCGGGGTGCACGCGGCGCGCCGCCTCGGCGTCCCCACCGTCGCGGTGTTCCAGACCGACGTGGCGGGTTTCGCGCAGAGCTACGGAGTCCCGGCGCTGTCCCGCGCCGCGTGGGCATGGACGCGGCGGCTGCACAACCACGCCGACCGCACGCTGGCCCCGTCGACGTCGGCGATGCAGGACCTGGCCGACCACGGGGTGAGGCGGGTGCACCGGTGGGCCCGCGGAGTCGACGTCACCGGTTTCGTCCCCTCGGCGCGCGACGACCGGTTGCGGCGCACCTGGTCCCCGCACGGCAAACCGATCGTCGGGTTCGTCGGACGGCTGGCCCCGGAAAAGCACGTCGAACGGCTGGCAGCACTCGGCGACGACGTGCAACTCGTGGTCGTCGGCGACGGAGTCGACCGGCACGCACTCGAAAAGCGGCTTCCCTCAGCGGTTTTCACCGGCGCGCTGTACGGGGCCGAGCTGGCGCGCGCCTACGCCGGGATGGACGTCTTCGTCCACTCCGGTGAGCACGAAACCTTCTGCCAGACCGTGCAGGAGGCGATGGCCTCGGGTGTGCCCGTCGTCGCTCCCGACGCCGGCGGGCCCCGGGATCTGGTGGTCCCGATGCACACCGGAGTGCTGCTGCCGGTGCCGGAGTTCGAGCTGCGGCTGCCGGCCGCGGTGGCGCATCTGATCGCCGAACGCCCCCGCTATTCGGTGGCCGCCCGGCGCAGCGTGCTCGGCCGCACCTGGCCGGTCATCTGCGACGAACTGCTGGGCCACTACGAGGACGTCGTGGGCCGACGCCGGCGTCGCGCCGCCTGACGGTTGCCGCACGCGGACCCTCGCGGTACCACGGAGGTGTCGCCGAATCGGAGAGGGGCGCATGCGCAACGCAGTGGTCGCCGTCACCCGGCGCGCGCTGGGCACACGGGTGCTGATGCGCGCGCCGATCTGGGTGTACCGGGCGGGGCTCGGCTGCATGTTCGGGTCGCGGCTGTTGATGCTGGAGCACGTCGGGCGGAAATCCGGGCTCCTGCGCCATGTCGTGCTCGAGGTCATCGCACAGCCCACTCCGGACGTCTACGTTGTGGCCTCCGGGTTCGGTGAACGTGCGCAGTGGTTCCGCAACGTGCTGGCGCAGCCGTCGGTGCACGTGTCGGTGGCCGGGCGACGTCGGGTGCCGGCCACCGCGCGTCGCCTACCGGGCGATGAGTCCGATCGGCTGCTGCAGGACTACATCACGCAGAATCCCCGAGCCTGGAACACCCTGAGCGAGGTGCTGGCCGACACATTGGGTGGACGCGTCGCACCGCCGGGCACCGAACTGCCGCTCGTCGAACTACGGTTGCGGTGACTCAGCCCTGCGCCTCCACGGCGACCGGCTGCCACTGCTCCCACGTCGCCAGCCGCTGCTCGTAGTCGGCCTTGGCCAGTTGCAGCGGCAGCTCTCCGAAGAACACCCGCAGCGGCGGTTCAGGCGCGTCGACGACCTTCAGGATCGCGCGCGCCGACGCCTTGGGGTCGCCGGGCTTGGCGACCCGTTGGCTGCGGATCCGCTCGGCTTCCTCGTGCACCTCGCGGTAGTCGGGCAGTGGCGTCGACCGGCGGGACGACGAACCGGCCCAGTCGGTGGAGAACCCGCCCGGTTCGATCAGCGTGACGTGGATCCCGAACGACGCGACCTCCTGGGCCAGCGACTGCGAGAAACCTTCCAGCGCCCACTTCGAGGCGTGATAGATGCCGACGTTCTGGAACGCGGTGATGCCGCCGATCGACGACACCTGCACGATGTGCCCGCTGCGCTGGGCACGCAGGTAGGGCAGCGCGGCCTGGGTGATCCACAGCGCGCCGAACACGTTGGTTTCGAACTGCGCGCGGGCCTCTTCCTCGGTGATCTCCTCGATGAACCCGAAGTGCCCGTAACCGGCGTTGTTGACGACGATGTCGAGGCGACCGAAATGCTCGTGCGCCCGGGCGACCGCGGCGAAGTCGGCGTCCCGGTCGGTGACGTCGAGACGGATCGGCAACAGCGCGTCACCGAAGCGGGCGACGAGGTCGTCGAGGGTGGCGGTGTCACGGGCGGTGGCGGCGACCTTGTCACCGCGCTCGAGCGCGGCGATCGCCCATTCGCGCCCGAAGCCGCGCGACGCACCGGTGATGAACCAGACTTTTGCACTCATAGGTTGCACAAGGCGGTGCCGCGGACACCTTATTCCCGGCCGCACAGGTAGCGTCGGCAACGTGAATCGCGCGTCGCTGGAAAAAGACCCCCACGAGGTCGCGTCGATGTTCGACGGGGTGGCGCGTCGTTACGACCTGACCAACACCGTGCTCTCGCTCGGGCAGGACCGGTTCTGGCGGCGGGCGACCCGGCAGGCGTTGCGGATCGGTCCCGGCGACCGGGTGCTCGACCTGGCCGCCGGCACTGCGGTGTCCACCGTCGAACTGGCCAGTTCGGGTGCGTCGTGCGTGGCCGCGGACTTCTCGGTCGGCATGCTGCGCGCCGGCGCAGCGCGCGACGTGCCGAAAGTGGCCGGCGACGCGACGAAGCTGCCGTTCGCCGACGAGGCGTTCGACGCGGTCACGATCAGCTTCGGGTTGCGCAACGTCGTCGACCACAGCGCGGGTTTGCGCGAGATGGCGCGGGTGACGCGGCCGGGCGGTCGGCTGGTGGTGTGCGAGTTCTCCACCCCGACCAACGGGCTGTTCGCGACCGTCTACAAGGAGTACCTGATGCGGGCGCTGCCGCGGATGGCGCGCGCGGTGTCGTCGAACCCCGACGCCTATGTGTATCTGGCAGAGTCGATCCGGGCGTGGCCCGATCAGCGTCAGCTCGCCGCGCGGATCGAGGCGGCCGGCTGGAGCGACGTGCGCTGGCGCAACCTCACCGGCGGCATCGTGGCCCTGCACGCCGCCACCAAACCCTGACCCTTGTTTTGGCGAGCTCGCGTGTCTGTCTCTCGACGCGCCGCTTCGGGTCGGCATTTTGCGCGCGCTGGCGGCCTGCGAAAGCGCGCAATCAGCTCAGCGCTGCGATCAGATCGCCCACGGTGTGCGCCGCTTCCAGCGGATGCCGCAGCCGGCCCTCAGGGTTGACCGTGTACACATTGCGCCGGCCGACCTTCGACTTCTCCAGGTAACCGCCTGCGGTCAGGTCGGCCAGGACCGCCTGTACCGAGCGTTCGGTGATGCCGATGCGCAGGCTCAGCTCGCGGGCGGTCAGGGATTCACCCTTCGCCAGACACAGCAGGGTGTGCGCGTGGTTGGTCAAGAACGTCCAGCCTCGAGCCGAAGCGCCAGTGTCGTCGCGCTCCTCGGCGGCAGCGACTTTCGCCGAACGCGCGGCCCTGCGCCTCGTTCGTGCGGGCGTGTCCTTCTGTTGTGCGGCGACCATGGCGGCACCGATCATACTTTGCGATTCACGTATTACGTTTCGCTGGTTCGGGCGGCGCCGGTCGTGCGGCGTGTCCCACGGGTCGAGAAGATGCTGACGGCGATCGAGACGGTCAAGGTCAACAGGATGACCGAAAGTGTCACCGGGATCGGCAATTTGCCGACGGGCGTCTCCGACAGGATGAGCTTCGCTCCGGCGAAGAACAACAGGAACGCCAGCCCGTAATGCAGATAGACGAATCGCCGCAGCAGCCCTGACAGACAGAAGTACAGACTTCGCAGCCCGAGGACCGCAAAGGCGTTGGCGGTCCAGACGATGAAGGTGCTCGTCGTGATCGCCAGGACCGCGGCAACCGAGTCGATGGCGAACACGAGGTCGCTGGCCTCGACGGCCACCAGCGCCACGAACAACAACGTCGCCACCCGTTTGCCGTCGACGCGGATGAACAGCCGGTCGCCGTGGTAACCGGCATCGGTGGGGACGATTCTCCGCACGAGACGGACGAGCAGGTTGCGGTCGGGGTCCATCTCCTGGTCGTGCTTGAAGGCCATCTTGTACGCGGTGTAGATCAGGAAGGCGCCGAACAGATACGCCGTCCAGAAGAAGGCCTCCAGCAGTTCGACGCCGAGGAAGATGAAGACCAGACGCATCAGGAGCGCTCCGATGACGCCCCAGAACAGCACCTTGTGCTGATACCGGTCAGGTACGGCGAAGTAGGTGAAGATCAGCGCGAAGACGAAGACGTTGTCGACGGACAGCGCCTTCTCGATCAGGTAGCCCGCGTAGTACGTCCCGGCCACCTCGCCGCCGTAGACCCACCACAACACCAGCCCGAAACCCAGGCCCGCGACGATCCAGATCGTCGACCAGACTGCCGCCTCCCGGAACTCGATGACGTGGTTGTCACGGTGCAGGAAGAGGTCCACCGCAAGCATGATCACGATGGCCGCCATCACGACGGCCCACCCCCATACCGGCACCACGAGGGCGTCGTTCACCGATGCCTCCTGTCTGCGCACCGCGGGTCCGGGACCGCAGCCCGCCGTAGATCATTTCACTAAAAGTAACACGTGAAATAATCTTCGTATATGACTCAGTCGCTGAGTTCGGTCCACAGCGTTTCCGAGGCATCGCTGACCTGCGCGTCGTGGATCTGCTGAAAGTTCCGTCCGCCCCTGCCGAACGTCTTGACCACCGCTGCAGGACAACGTGATTCGGGTATCGGTGTGTCGAGCCACCGGCATGGCCGTACGTGCACCAGATCGACGCTCTCACCGTCGGCGTCGTAGAAGTAGGCGCCCTGCAAGCGGCCCAGCCGATACCAACCGTCGGGGTCGCGCGTCCACACCAACGATCCCTCGGGCACCTCGGCGAAGCGCTCGACGCGGCGCTCCAACTGCGGTCCGTGGCCGCGCTCGCCGAATCCGCACAACCCCAGAGCGAGTGCGCGCCGCAGCGTCAAGGCCGGGTCGACGTCGTCGCTGCGCGACCGCAACGGCGCGCGGTAGACGTTCACGGCCCGCCGAGCGCGCGCAAATGTCGGCCAGAAGCGGCGCGGCGGCCCGCAGACACGCGCTCTCGCCACAACGAGGGGACCGTCATGTGAACGGGCGGCGCTCGTCGATGCGGCGGGAAAGCCGGCCGGCGCCGCGCCACACCCGCGCCACCGCGTCCTCGTCCTCCTCGGTGACGAAATTGCCCATCACCCGCACTGCGATCGTCATCAGGAAAGACGACCGCATGGCCACCGGACCCGCCACCGGCAGGAACCGCGGGAACGTCAGCAACAGCGCCAGCCGCCGTGCCACCGAGAACCCGCGCGCGTAATGCTCGTG
Source organism: Mycobacterium sp. pV006 (assembly GCF_041287115.1). NCBI lineage: Bacteria > Bacillati > Actinomycetota > Actinomycetes > Mycobacteriales > Mycobacteriaceae > Mycobacterium > Mycobacterium sp. pV006. Next base: position 33,843 of record NZ_JBGGKT010000016.1, read on the forward strand.
CAGCACCGCCGGCCACGCGTGCTCATAGGAGCCCGACCCCAACAGTTCGGCGGCCAACCGCCCGGTCTCGAGCCCGTAGTCGATGCCCTCGCCGTTGAGCGGGTTCACACACGCCGCCGCGTCGCCGATCAGCATCCAGTTCGGTCCGGCGACCCCGGACACCGCGCCGCCCATCGGCAGCAGCGCCGAGAGCGCCGCGCGCGGGTCGCCGTCGAAACCCCACTCGGCGCGGCGCAGCCCGGTGTAGTAGTTCAGCAGCGGGCGCAGTCCCGCGTCGGCGGGCCGTTTCACCGTGGCCAGCGCACCGACGCCGATGTTCACCTCCCCGTTGCCCAGCGGGAAGATCCAGCCGTAGCCGGGCAGGATCTCGCCCGCCGGCGAGCGCAGCTCCAGATGCGAGGTGATCCAAGGTTCGTCGTGGCGCGGGGTGGCGATGTAGCCGCGGATCGCCACCCCGTAGACGGTCTCCTTGTGCCACTGCCGGCCCAGCGCCCGGCCCAGGGTGGAGCGGGCCCCGTCGGCGACGATCAGGTGCGCGCAGCGGACCACCTCACCGGAGTCGAGCACGACCGCCGTCACCCGGCCCGACGCGTCGCGCTCGGTGTCGACGGCCTTGACGCCGAGCTTCATCTTGGCGCCGTCGTCGACGGCGACCATCCGGATGCGGTCGTCGAGTTCGGTGCGCGGCACCGCGCTGCTGCACGGCGGGAACGACCGTCCGGGCCACGGCACCTCGACGTCGGCGCCGAACCCCGACATCCGCAGACCGTGATGCGAGACGCGTCCGGCCAGCCAGGGTCCGAGCCCCATCCGCCGCATCTCGGCGACCGCACGCGGCGTCAACCCGTCACCGCAGGCCTTGTCCCGGGGGAATTCGGCAGAGTCGATCACCAGCACGTCGTGCCCGGCGCGGGCCGCCCAGGCCGCCGCCGCCGAACCGGCCGGTCCGGCCCCGACGACGACCACATCAGCGCTCGCTGTCATGTCTCCCAGTATGTTGGCAGTGTGAGGACGCCGGCGAACGTGGTGGCAGGTGTGGACTTCGGGGACGCCGAGTTCGCCCAAGACGTCCGCGACGGCGTCGCCCGCATCGAGAAGCTCATGGCCGACGAACTGGGCAAGGCCGACGTCCTGATGGCCGAGGCCGTTCAGCACCTGTTCGAAGCCGGCGGCAAGCGGTTCCGCCCGTTGTTCACGGTGCTGTCCGCGCAGCTGGGCCCCGAACCCGACGCTTGGCAGGTCACCGTCGCCGGCGCCGTGATCGAGCTCGTGCACCTGGCCACGCTGTATCACGACGACGTCATGGACGAGGCGCAGATGCGCCGCGGCGCCCCGAGCGCCAACGCCCGCTGGGGCAACAACATCGCGATCCTGGCCGGCGACTACCTGTTCGCGACCGCATCACGGCTGGTCAGCCGACTCGGCCCGGACGCGGTGCGCATCATCGCCGATACCTTCGCGCTGCTGGTCACCGGGCAGATGCGCGAGACGCGCGGCGCCGCCGAGAACGTCGACTCCGTCGAGCACTACCTGAAGGTGGTCTACGAGAAGACGGCCTGTCTGATCGCGGCGTCCGGCCGGTTCGGGGCGACGTTCTCCGGCGCCGACGAGGAACAGATCGAGCGGCTCAGCCGCGTCGGCGCCATCGTCGGGACCGCATTCCAGATCGCCGACGACATCATCGACATCGACAGCGACCCCGACGAATCCGGCAAGGTGCCGGGTACCGACCTGCGCGAGGGCGTGCACACCCTGCCGGTGCTCTACGCGCTGCGCGACACCGGACCTGACTCCGACCGGCTGCGTCAGCTGCTGGCCAAACCGATCGAGGACGACGACGAACTCGCCGAGGCGCTGCGCCTGCTGCGCGCGTCCGACGGCATCCGCAAGGCCAAGGAGACCGTCGCCGAGTATGCGCGCCAGGCCGAGCAGGAACTGGCCCAGCTGCCCGCCGGGCCGGGCCGCGACGCGCTGGCCGCGCTGGTGAGCTACACCATCCATCGCGACGGCTGACGCGCGGAACCCGCGGGGCCCGTACGAGCGTTAAGCAGGCAACGACTCTCGAAGGAGGCAAGCCGCGATGACCTGGCATCCCCACGCGAACCGGGCCAAGACGTTTCTGCTGCTGGCGGTGTTCTCGGGTCTGATCGTCGGGGTGGGCGCCCTGTTCGGACGCAACATCATGTTCCTGGCGGTGCTGTTCGCCATCGGCATGAACGCCTACGTCTACTTCAACAGCGACAAACTGGCGCTTCGGGCCATGCATGCCCAGCCGGTCACCGAGATGCAGGCCCCGGCGATGTACCGCATCGTGCGGGAGTTGGCGACCACCGCGCGTCAGCCCATGCCGCGGCTCTACATCAGCGACACCGCCGCGCCCAATGCGTTCGCCACCGGCCGCAACCCCCGCAACGCCGCGGTGTGCTGCACCACCGGCATCCTGCAGCTGCTCAACGAACGTGAGCTGCGCGCGGTGCTCGGCCACGAGCTCAGCCACGTCTACAACCGCGACATCCTGATCTCGTGTGTGGCCGGCGCCATGGCGTCGGTGATCACCGCGCTGGCCAACCTGGCGTTCTTCGCCAGCATGTTCGGCGGGAACCGGGAAGGCGGCACGAATCCGTTTGCGATCCTTCTGGTTTCGCTGCTAGGCCCGATCGCGGCGACGGTCATCCGGATGGCGGTGTCGCGGTCGCGCGAGTATCAGGCCGACCAGTCCGGTGCCGAACTGACCGGCGATCCGCTGGCGTTGGCCAGTGCGCTGCGCAAGATCAGCGCGGGCGTGGAGCGGGCGCCGCTGCCCCCGGAGCCGCAGCTGGCCGACCAGGCCCACCTGATGATCGCCAACCCGTTCCGTTCCGGCGAGAAGATCGGGCAGCTGTTCTCCACGCACCCGCCCATCGCCGACCGCATCGCCCGGCTGGAGGCGATGGCCGGCGGCGGAGGCGGCCGCCACCTCTACTGACCCAGATTCCGCCGAAATCGCATTCCACGCGCGTCAAGTACGGTCTTGGTCGCGCTGCATGCAATCTGGGCGGGAAATGAAACACTGCCGACCCGGCCGGCGACACATAGGCTGTGAGCGTGCTGAGCCGACTCCTGACCAGTGCCGCGTCTGTCGCAGCGGCCGGTGCGCTGTGCGTACCCGGCGCTTCCGCGCAGCCGGAGCCGCCGCCCCCACCACCGCCGGCGCCCAACGTCAACGCCTACCCGCCGGTCAGCCCCAAGGACTACGCGATCTACGAGGGCTCCGCGTACGCGTTCACCGTCGGTGAGCTGCTGTGCATGATGCAGCGCTCCGGAAGCTACGGCTGCAACGGCCCGCTGCCCGGTGCGCCGCACGGCGCCAACCTGGTCAGCGGCGTCACCGGCGGGGTGCCCGGCTTCGCGTCGGCCCCGGCGCGCATGTACGACGGTGCGGTCAACGCGCTGCCGGCCAACACCCGCCTGAGCTTCGGCACGGTCAGCTGCGGCACCGACGGGGCCACCACGTCCTGTGTGGACAGCCGCAACCAGGCCGGCTTCGTCATCACCCCCGCCGCCACCTGGGTGATCAACCAGGAGAATCCGCTGCTGGCGCGCCCGGAGGGCACCAACCCGTACTTCAACTGACGGGTCAGAACCCGGATCCGTGCACCTCGTGGCCGGGCTTCTCGGCCACGAGACCGCGGTAGGCCTGCTCCACCGTGGACCCGTGGTTGACCACGCCGTCGACCTCGCGGGCGATCGGCATGGAGATGCCGCACTTCTCGGCGAACTCCATGATCACGCTGGCGGCCTTGACGCCCTCGGCCACCTGGTTCATCGCCGAGATGATCTCCGGGATCGTCTTGCCCTGTCCCAGTTGCTCACCGACGTGCCGGTTGCGGCTGCGCTGCGACGTGCAGGTGACGATCAGATCGCCCATGCCCGCCAGCCCCGCGAAGGTGTCGCGGTTGCCACCCATCGCCACACCGAGTTTCGACATCTCGGCCACCGCCCGCGCCATCACCATGGCGCGGGTGTTCTCGCCGATGCCCAGCGAATACCCCATGCCCACGGCGATGGCGTAGACGTTCTTCAGGGCGCCGGCCATCTCGACGCCGATCACGTCGTCGGTGGTGTAGGTGCGGAACCGCTTGGTGCGGAACAGCTGTGCCAGGTTGGCGGCCAGACTCTGGTCCGGCATGGCCAGCACCGCGGCCGCCGCGTAACCCTCGGCGACCTCGCGGGCGATGTTGGGTCCGGCCAGGATCCCCGCGGGATGGCCCGGCAACACCTCGTTGACGATCTGGCTCATGCGGTAGTTGGTGCCCTGCTCCAGCCCTTTCACCAAGGACACCACCGGGACCCACGGTCGCAGGTGCGCGGCGAGCTCGGTGAGCACCCCACGGAACCCGTGGGACGGCACCCCCATGACGATGACGTCCGCGCACTCGGCCGCCTCGGTGAAGTCGGTCGTGGCGCGCAACGTTTGCGCCAACTCCACCTGGTCGCCAAGGTATTTCGAGTTCCGGTGGTTCTCGTTGATGTCGCGTGCGGTGTCTTCTGACCGCACCCACTGCAGGGTCGGGCCGCGCCGCGCGCAGATCGAGGCGACGGTGGTGCCCCACGACCCGCCTCCGAGGACCACCACTTTGGGTTCGCGTTTCCTTGGTGCCGCCATGGAAGATCACATTAGGTCGACCGACCCCCGGTGAGGGCCGATTTGGTCGGCGTCGCCGAACTGATGCGCCCACCGGGGCGGCCCACACGGCATAATGGGACGCGAATTTGCTGAGGGGGTCGTCGGTGTCGGTCACGCTGTCGGCGGTGTCTGCCACCGACCCGCAGGCGCTGACGGCTGCCGCGGCGCGCCTCGGCACGGCCGTCGGTGAGCTCGACGCGGTGATGGCCGCTCAACGGCAGGCGCTGACGCAGATGCGGGCCGCGTGGCAGGGCGCGGCGTCGGACGCCGCCATCGCCCGCGCCGAACGGGACCTGACCGCCCAGGCGCAGCTACGCGCACGGCTCGTCGCGGCGCAGTCGGCGTTGTCGACCGGCGGTGCGCAGCTGGCCATGACGCGCAGCGGACTGCTGGGCTTGGTGTCGACGCTGGAGGCCGCCGGGTGGACGGTCGCCGACGACGGGCGCGCCACGGCCCCGATGTTCCCGCCGATCCTCAAGCGGTTCGAATCCGGCTTCACGGCGATCATCCAGCGGCTCCTGCGACTGTTCGCCGACATCGACGCCTCCACAGCCGGTGCCGTCCGCACCGCGATCGGGGGAGCGCCGCCGACGACGCCGCCGCCCGGCGCCCCGGCACCGGAGCTGCCGCCCCCGGGAGCCTCGAGCGAGGAGGTGCACCAGTGGTGGAACTCGCTGTCCGACAGTGAACGTGAGCGGTTGACCGAGCTTGCGCCACGTGAGCTGGGCAACCTCGACGGGATGCCCGTGCAGGCCCGCGACGAGATCAACCGCACCTCGATGGAACGCGACATCGCGCGCGTCGACGGCGCCGCGGCCAGTAACGGCGTCAGTGCCGAGCAGGTCACCGCGTCCCCCGAGCGGTACGGCCTGACCGCAGCCGACGTCACGGCATACCAGAACGCGCTGAAAGCCAAAGCGGGACTGGAACATCAGAGCCGCGGCGACAACCCGAACCGGCCCCGCCCGACATACCTGTTCGGTTACGACCCGCTGGCCTACGGCGGCGAGGGCACCGCGGCGATCGCGATCGGCAATCCCGACACCGCCGACAACATCGCGGTCATCGTGCCGGGCACCGGCAGCAGTCTGTCGTCGAGCTGGCTCAACAGCGGCCGCAATGACGGTCTGAACCTGCTGGACCAGATGAACAAGGCTGATCCCACCAAACAGAACGCCGTGATGATGTGGATGGGCTACGACGCCCCCGACAGTTTCACCGATCCGCGCATCGCCAACCCGATGTTGGCGCGCGCCGGGGGAGACCTACTGGCCGGCGACGTGAACAGCCTGCATGTCACACACACCGGAGCCGAGACCCCGAACATCACGGTGCTGGGCCACTCGTATGGATCCACCACCGTGGCCGACGCGTTCGCCGGCAGCGGAATGCAGGCCACCAACGCAGTCTTGATCGGCTGCCCCGGAACGGATCTCGCGCAGAGCGCAGCGGACTTCAACCTGCAGGGCGGGCAGGTCTACGTCGGCAACGCCTCAACCGACCCGGTCGGCTGGCTCGGTGCCAGCGACGTGGCCGCCGACATTCTCAACGGGCCGCTGGGCAGCGAGCTGGGGACCGGTATCGGTCTCGGAACCGACGCGGCGGCAGAGTCTTTCGGCGGTGTCCGGTTCAAATCCGAGGTGCCCGGCGGTGATCTGCTCGACTTCAACGATCACTCGTTCTACTACACGATGGGCAGCGAGTCGCTCTACAGCATGGCTGCCATCTCCTCCGGGCACGGAGATGCGCTGGGAGATCTGGGCATGCTCGCCGGGGAGCGCGTCCCGCCCACGCTGAGCACACCCGACCGCATCCCGACACCGTTCGGCGATATCCCGTTGCCGCACACGGACATCCCCATCGGCCCCGCCGTGCTCGACCCGGAGGTCGCGCGCCCCAACCGGTCGGTCACCACCGACCACATCCACGACAACCCGATCTAGGACGCCCTCGTGATGATCACCCGCTTGCTGGCCCCGCTACTCGTCGTTACCGCCCTCGGAGGTTGTGGTATGTCTGAATCCGGTCCCGCACAAGAGAATCCGTTCGACGCCCCGGAGAAGGCGCTGTCCGACGAACAGGCGCGCGCGCAGGTCGTCGAACCGGCCAGAGCGGTCGTGCAGGCCGTGCCGCTCGACGACGTGACGGGCGGGTTCTCCTTCGGGTCGTGCAACGACCAGGGCGAACCGCCGTTCCAGGGCCGCGTCGAGGTGACGTTCCGGCTGCCCGCCGACCCGGATCCGGTGTACGCGCAGATCCGCGAGGCGCTGACCGCGCAGGGCTGGGCCAGCGGCGCCCCGGACGGTCAGGTCGTGCACGGCACGGCGCTGCACCGCGACGGAGTGACCGCCACCGTCGGGCCGCGCGCGATGGACCCCGGCTACGGGTCGCTGCAGTTCTACGGCGAGTGCGGCAACACCGGTGACCACGGCGCCGAAGGCGCGGTCGACATCACCCCGGAGCTGATTCAGCGGTAGTTGACGAACTGCAGCGCGACCTCGAGGTCGGCGCCCTTGAGCAGCGCGATGACGGCCTGGAGGTCGTCACGCTTCTTGGAGCTGACGCGGATCTCGTCGCCCTGGATCTGCGCCTTGACGCCCTTGGGGCCCTCGTCGCGGATCAGCTTGGTGATCTTCTTGGCGTTCTCGCTGTCGATGCCCTGCTTGAGGCTGCCGCTGACCTTGAAGGTCTTGCCGGACGGCTGCGGGTCGCCGGCGTCGAACGCCTTCATGGAGATGTCGCGGCGCACCAGTTTCTCTTTGAACACGTCGACGGCGGCCTTCACGCGCTCCTCAGTGGAGGAGACGATCTCGATGGCCTCCTCGCCCTTCCACGCGATGGTGGTGTCGGTGCCGCGGAAGTCGAAGCGCGTGGCCAGCTCCTTGGCGGCCTGGTTCAGCGCGTTGTCCACTTCCTGCCGGTCGACCTTGCTGACGACGTCGAACGATGAATCCGCCATGGGAGTCATTCCTTCCTCGGAGGGTGTCCGGAGCTCATCCCATCTTGGCCGTCGTCGAGAACGTCCGCGACACCGCCCCCTACCCGGGCGTTTGTGCCCGAGGCCGGTCCTCGTTGTATTCTGCTGTGCGCGCTCTCCGGGCGCGTGCAGTACCCAGGCAGGTTGCCCGAGCGGCCAATGGGAGCGGACTGTAAATCCGTCGGCTTACGCCTACACAGGTTCGAATCCTGTACCTGCCACCACTGTCAGGCCTGGCTTTCGCCGGGCCTGATTGCTTTCGGGGAGGCGCCGGTGGAATGGCGACGTGCCGCGTCGGCGCCCGCACGGGCACTCGACCACTTGGTGGCGGCCACCCCGGATTCGCGCGACCGCGTCGTCGATGCCGTTCGGGCGCTGTGCATCGTGGTCGTGATCCTGTGGCACTGGACGCTGTCGGTCACCTACCGCACTCCCGACAGGAGTCTGGTGATGTCCAACCCGATTCACGAGATCCCCGGCGCGTGGGCGGCCACCTGGGTGCTGCAGGTCATGCCGTTGTTCTTCGTCGTCGGCGGTTACGCCAATCTGGCGGCCGACGAGCGGGCCCGATCAGCCCGCCGGTTCGTCGCCGACCGACTGCGCCGCCTGCTGTACCCGGCGGGCGCGTGGGCCGCGGTGTGGCTCGTCGCCGAAGGCGCGGCCGCGGCGCTGCTGCCGGGGGAGCACCGCTGGATGTGGCAGTGGTTTCCCGGATATCTGGTGCCGTTGTGGTTCCTCGCCGTCTACGCGGCGACGATCGCGCTGGTGCCGCTCACTGCGAGGCTTCATCGACGCACCGGCGCCGCCACGCTGGCGGTGCTGGCGGTCCTGATCGCCGCGGGCACGCTGCTCGTCGACACCGGCTGGTCGGACTGGGGAATCGCGGCGCTGGTGTGGATCTTCTGCCACCAACTCGGGTATGCGTGGCGCGGTTGGGACCTGAGTGCGCGACCGTGGGCTGTCCGCGCAGCGGTCGCGGCGGCTGGGCTCGGTGCGTTGGTGGCGCTGACGTTCGGGGCGGGCTTCCCGCGATCGATGGTGGCCACCGTCGGGGCTCCCGAGTCCAACATGTTCCCGACCACGGCAGTCATCGCGGCGCTCGCGGTGTTCCAGCTCGGTGTGGTGACCCTGTGCGCACCGGCTGCGCAGCGGGTGTTGCGGCGGCCGGGGTGGTGGCGGCCGGTGGTCGCCGTCAACGCGGTCGCGATGACGGTGTTCGTCTGGCACATGACTGCTTACCTGACGGTGGTGTGGCTCTACGAGGCGACGGGCGCGACGCTCCTGGCCGAGCCGACCGCCCAGTGGTGGGCCCAACGCTGGTTGTGGCTGGTCGGGCCGGCCGCGGTGTTGGCCGTGCTGACCGCCGTCTTCGTGCGGGTCGAGATCGCGTCTCGACGACGCAGATAGCCGCTCGCCGACTGTGCGTGTGTGGCGGGATTTCGCGCGTGCGGCCGCCCTGAGCGCACGTTCGGCGAACGCGGCTCAGGGGCCGGGTCGCTCCTGCGTGGGACACGCCTCGAGCGGCACGGGGATGGTGACCTCCCCGGCGCGATCGAAGTGGAACGTGACGTCGGTCGACATCCCGGGCTTCAGGTCCGGCGGCAACTCGCGCAGCGCAAGCGCGGGCTGCTCGGTCCCGGTCTGCACCGACTCGGCACTCGGCTGACCGAACGCGACCGTCGACCGTGGGGCGATCTCGACGGGGGCTTCGAGGTCGGCGACCTCGGCCACATCGGTCGAGACGTCTTCGAGTCGCTCGACGCTCTCGGAACTGTTGTTGGTGACGGTGAAGCGCATCTTCGCAGCGCTCCCGACCTGAATGGCGCATTCACCGGGCAGGAATGTCGGGACGATGAACGCGTTCTCGACGGTGGACTCTCCGGTTTCCGAGCCTGAGCCGCGGTTGCTCGACGAGCCTGTCACGTCGTCGCCGCCACAGCCGGCCGCGGTCACGGCCAGTAGTGCTGCGCCGGTCCACCGCAGGATGCTCGCGCTCCGCCGGCGGGCCGAACCCGCCTCTGCCATTTCGGGGGTTTGTCTGGTCATCACTGCTCCTTCCGTGGCTGGGATAACCGAGAAACCCCGTCCCGATACGTCGCCTGTCGAGCGAGCGCCAGATGGCAGGTGTATTGCCGAACCAGCCGGGTACGCGACCGTCGTCCGCTACGTGCTCTTGACGGAGCCGTGGCCTGCCCCAGGAACGGAGGGTCGCATGAGTCAAGCTCGCCGCAAGCCACGGGATGCGGTCGGGTGAACAGTCCCGAACGTGACACCGACCCGCCGCAGCGGGTCGCTGATCCGTGGGGTGCACGCACCCCGTACGGCCGTGGCCAGACCTGGCCGGCACGGGTCGACATGCACCTGGAGGACGGTGTCACCGAGCAGGACGTCGAGCGGTGGGTCCCGTCGGCGGCGGTGTTGCATTCCAACGGAGACGGTTTGGACATCGCAGTCCGCGACGGCCGCATCGTCGGTGTGCGCGGCCGCGCCGACGACCGGGTCAATCACGGCCGCGTGGACGTCAAGGATCTGTACGGCTGGCAGGCCAACCACGCCGCGGACCGGCTGACGAGCCCGCTGATCCGGCGCAACGGTGAACTGGTCGAGACCGACTGGGACACCGCGATGGATGCGGTGGTCGAGCGCAGCAGAACCCTGCTGCGCGACCTCGGGCCGTCGTCGATGGCCTTCTACACCAGCGGCCAGCTCTTCCTCGAGGAGTACTACACGCTGGGCGTGATCGCACACGGCGCCATCGGAACCAACCACGTCGACGGCAATACCCGGCTGTGTACCGCGACGGCGGCGGAGTCCCTGAAGGAATCGTTCGGCTGTGACGGACAGCCAGGAAGCTACACCGACGTCGACCATGCGGACGTCATCGCCCTGTACGGCCACAACGTCTCCGAAACCCAGACGGTGCTGTGGATGCGGATGCTCGACCGGTTGGCCGGCGACGACCCGCCGGCGCTGGTGGTCGTCGATCCGCGGCGGACGCCGGTGGCCCGGCACGCCACCGTCCATCTCGCGCCGCTGCCCGGGACCAACGTCGCCTTGATGAACGGCCTGCTGCACGAGATCGTCCGAAACGGCTGGGTCGACGACACCTATGTGCGGGCCCACACCGTCGGCTTCGACGAACTGCGCAAGCGGGTCGAGGAATTCCCGCCCGAACGCGTGGCAGAGATCTGTGGAGTCGACCCCGACGATGTCTGTGCCGCGGCGCGGCTGATCGGTACGTCGCAACGGTTGTTGTCGACGGTTCTGCAGGGCTTCTACCAGTCGCACCAGGCCACCGCCGCCGCCGTCCAGGTCAACAACATCCACCTGGTGCGGGGGATGCTCGGACGACCGGGCTGCGGCATCCTGCAGATGAACGGGCAACCCACGGCGGAGAACACCCGCGAGTGCGGAGCGGACGGGGATCTGGCCGGTTTCCGCAACTGGTCCAACGATTCTCACATCGCTGAGTTGGCGGACCTGTGGAACATCGACATGATGCAGATCCCGCATTACGCGCCACCCACGCACGCGATGCAGATCTTCCGGTACGCCGAGCAGGGCACGGTCAGGATGCTGTGGATCACCGCGACCAACCCGGCGGTATCGCTGCCCGAACTGCGCAGGATCCGATCGATCCTGGCCCAGGAACGGCTGTTCGTGGTGGTGCAGGATGCGTTCCTGACCGAAACCGCCGCATTGGCCGACGTGGTGTTGCCGGCCGCGATGTGGGGGGAGAAGACCGGGACGTTCACCAACGCCGACCGCACCGTGCACCTGTCGGAGAAGGCCGTCGACCCGCCGGGTCGAGCCAGGCCCGATCTCGACATCCTGCTCGACTTCGCGCACCGGATGGATTTCCGTGACCGCGACGGCGCCCGGCTGCCGGGGTGGACCGACCCGGAGTCGGCCTTCCGCGCGTGGCAGCAATGCAGCGCCGGACGTCCTTGCGACTACACCGGGCTGAGCTACGACAAGCTTCGCGCCGGTGGCGTCCAATGGCCGTGCAACGCCGAGCATCCCGAGGGAACCGAGCGCATCTATGCCGACGGCCGGTTCTGGTCCCATCCCGATTACTGCGAGGCCTACGGCAAGGACCTCATCACCGGCGCTCCCCTGGAACCGACCGAGTACCGGGCGCTGAACCCCACCGGACGGGCGATCATCAAAGCAGCCGAATACGTTCCGGCCCACGAGCGTCCGTCACTCGAGTATCCCTTCGCTCTGATCACCGGACGGACCGTCTACCACTTCCACACCAGAACGAAAACCGGCCGCACTCCGGAGCTCGACGCGGCCGCTCCGCAGGTGTGGGTGGAGATCTCACACAGAGACGCCCAGCGGTCGGGCGTGCGGGAAGGCGATCCCGTGTCCATCACCACCCCGAGGGGCGAGGTGATTGCCGCAGTCCGTATCACCGAGATCCGCGACGGGGTGCTGTTCCTGCCGTTCCACTACGGCTATTGGGACACCGACACCGACGAGCACCACCGCGCCGCAAACGAACTCACGATCACCGAGTGGGACCCGGTGTCCAAGCAACCTTTGTTCAAGACCGCGGCCGCACGCCTGCGCCCGGCCGGGCTCGGCGCAGATCCCGCGGTCCGAGGAGAGTAACGATGACGAAACTGTCCCTGGCGCTGCGTGAATTGCATCGATCGGAGTTGCGGCTCGCGCGATCACTGGATGCGATGGCCGACCGGCACCGCAGCGAGCACGAAATCTTTCATACCGCAGGTGGTCTCGCGCTGTGGTCACGTGAACACGTGGCGTTGATCGCGCAGACGGGTCTGCGGTACGGCGTCACCTTGCGGGCACATCCGCACACCGCGGCTCTGACTGGTGCGATCCAGGCGTGGGTGGGCCATCGTCTCGCCCGACGACCGGAGCCGGCGCTGTTACTGCTGGCTGATCTACGTCACGTGCACCGGCTGGCTGCAGGTGTCTCGTTGGACTGGGAGCTGCTGGCCCAGGGCGCGCAGGCGGCCAAGGACTCCGACCTGCTGCGGGTGACCCAACGCTGCCACCCGCAGGCGTTGCGGCAGATGCGGTGGGCGAACGCGATGCTCAAAGAGTTGTCCCCCCAGGCGCTGGCAAGCTGAGGCCGCGACGTGTTCGCCGACTGTGCGTGTGTGGCGGGATTTCACGTCTGCGGCCGCCCAGACCGCACGTTCGGCGAACGCTGAGCGGTCAGACCGACCGGGTACCCGGGGAGATCTGCACCAACGAACCGCTGTACAGCAGCTGGTAGATGTTGCCGTCGGGACCTTCTCGCAGCACCAGGGTGGGCCCGCCCTCCGGGTCGAACTCCTTCGGGTCGGTGCACGAGCTGAAGTCCGGGCTGCAGGTCAGCACGCGAATCCAGCCCTGCACCGTGTCGGCGATGAACACCTTGCCCCGGAAGTCCGAGCCGAACGCCGAGCCGTTGTAGACGAGCACCGACGTGATGGCCGCACCCGTGCCGCGCGGATAGGTGTAGATCGGGTCGGTCACCCCGCCGCAGTTGCTCGTGCACTCGCCTTCGGCGCCCGGCCAGCCGTAGTTCCCGCTGGCGGTCACCAGGTTCAGCTCCTCCCACGACGCCGCCCCGACATCGGCGACCAGCAACTGCTCCGTCGGCGCGAAGGTCAACCGGAACGGGTTGCGCAGCCCGTAGGCATAGATCTGGGGCAGGGTGCCGAGGCCGAGATCCGGGTTGTCGTCCGGGACGCTGCCGTCGGGATTGATCCGCAGGATCTTGCCGTGGATGTTCGTCAGGTCCTGAGCGTTGCCGGGTCGGGCGTTGTCGCCGACACCCCAGTAGAGCTTCCCGTCGGGCCCGAACCCCAGGGCCCCGCCGTGATGGTTGACCGCCGAGAGTTGCTCGGAGCGCAGGAGCACCAGTTCCGAGTCGAGGTCGACGGTGTCGCCGACGACGGTGAACCGCGAGAGCTGATTGACCGGGGCCTCCGTCGTGTAGGCGACGTAGAGGTAGCCGTTGGTGTCGAAGTCGGGATCGACCTCCAGGCCACCGATTCCGCGTTCGCCGAGCGTGCTGACCTTCAGGGTGGCCAGCGGTTGCGGGCGCACCACTCCGTTCTCCACGAGTCGGATGGCGCCGGCCTTCTCGGCGACGAGGATCCGGCCGTCGTCGAGGAAACGGAAGTCCACCGGCTGGTCCAGCCCGCCGACGACGGTGGCGCGCTCGTAGCCGATGAACACGGTCTGGTTGCTGCGGTGTCCACTGTTGCCGAGCAGACCGAAACTGACCAGGTTCAGCAGGCCGGCCAGACCGTGGATGTGGAAGCCGCTGCGCACATCACTGACGGTGACGGTGAAGCGGTCCTGCCCGGCGAAGGTAGCTCCGGGTTTGTAGACGAAGCCGCCATCGGAGTCGATGGTGACGGTGCCGTGCGACGGTCGCGTCGCGGTGTAGGTCAGCCGGGTCGAATCGGGGTCTTCCGGACGCAGTTCACCCGTCACGACACCGTTGACGACGGTGTTCTCGCTGGGCCGGTGCCCCAAGCGGGGTGTCTGGTTGTCGAAGAACCGTTGCCAGGGAGTCGGGGCGGCCGCCTGCGTGACGCGGTCGGCGCCGGCGTCCTCGCCGGTCGACTGACGGTTCTCGGTCCGCGACGACCGGTGCGCTGCGACCGACATCGAGGCGTCCTGCGCCGCGGAGACGGCGCTGTCGTCGTCCACGGGCTCGCTGTCCGTCTCGACAGCGTCGTCCTCGGCGGCGAGGTCGGCTTCGGTGTCCGCTGCGGATTCCGCCGCCTCGGCGCGGGTGCGCTTCGTGGAGGTCGAGGTCGACTCCGACCGTGCGGCCGGGCCGCGTTCGGTGCGCGACGACGAAGACGATGACGATGATGATTCGGTTGATGACGACGCGGACGAGGAGCTGCCGGCCCGGTCGCCGGTATCCGCCGAGGCCACCGCCTGTCCGGTCAGCACCGCGGCCCCGACGCCGAGCGCGAACGCCAACCCGCCGACCCGCCCGACGTATCGCGCCGAGCCCGCCGCCGAGCGTCCGGATTCCCGAACATCCCCCATGGTTCACTCCTCATCCCGTGCTGCTGCTGAGCAAACTGTAGGTCGCCGTCCACCGCAGCGACAGTGCTTTCGCCGCGCGCGTCAGTTTCCAGTCACCGGCATGAGCCGCTACAGCTCAGGTGATCTTGAACTGCTTCCGGCGCCGCCGTTTTCGGCACCGTGCGTCGAGGCCACCGGCCTGCAGGACCGAACGGCCGGCGTCGCAGACAGGGTGGATGATGGTTTGCCCCGACGCTTCGCCGCGTGTGATCGCGTCTGGCTTCAGCTAATCGTTCGTCGTATACTCGCCACGGCTCGCGGCGCGGGCCGACCACCAGGGAGGGGACCGCGATGTCCAAGCACCGCGTAGCGAAGAAGTCACGGCAGAAGCGGTCGGGGTCCGCGCTCGGCATTGCGGCGGTCGCCGTGGCGGGGGCGGCCGCGCTGGGGGTTGCGCCGACCCTGTCCACCAGTCCGGACCTGATGGCGTCGCTGCACTACCTGCGTGGCACCAACATCGGTTCGGTCCCCACCGACGCGGTGTTCAACGATTTCATCGGTGAGGTGATCACCGGCGCGGGCGTCGAGGCGCCGGACACGCCGTATGTGAAGGTGCCCTACAACGCCGGGTTTTTCCCGTTCTCCCGGGGTGGTTTCCGCGACCTGACGTTCGACGCCTCCGTCGCCCAGGGCGTGCGGCTCCTCGAGGAGCAGGACCCGGCTCCCGGTGACATCATCTTCGGCTTCTCCCAGGGCGCGGTGGCCGCGTCGATCTACAAGGGCGAGCACACCGGCAACACCTACGTCCTGGTGGCCAACCCGAATCGTCCCAACGGCGGTGTGCTGCAACGGTTCAAGGGCCTGAAGGTGCCGCTGGTGAACATCACGTTCAACGGCGCCACACCGGACAACGGTGACTTCACCATCGACGTCACCCGGCAGTACGACGGCTGGTCGGACTTCCCGACCTACCTGTGGAATCCGTTGGCGGTGGCCAACGCTCTGGTGGGTATCGCTCTGGTGCACGGCAACACGCAGTGGGAGCTGAGCGCGGAGGACCTCGAGGAGGCCCGTGAAGCCGGCAGCGACTACTACCAGTTCGACGCCGACTCCAACACCGCGTACTACGTGATCCGGACCTATCCGATACCGCTGCTGATGCCGCTGCAGCCGATCCTGCCGGCCTCATGGCTGGCCGCGCTTGACGCGCCGCTGCGCGCCTTCATCGAAACAGCTTACGACCGCAGCGATTACAGCAAGCCGACCCGGGCGTCGCTGTTCGCCCCGCCACGACCCAGGCAGGCCGACACGACCCCGCAGGCGGCCTCGGTGGAGACCGAGACCGATGCCACCGCGCCCGACAGTGCCCCCGCGCCGGAGGCGGCCCCCGCGCCGGAAAGTGCGCCGGCGCCGGCGGCTGCCGACGAGCTGCCCGCCGCTGATGCTGACGCTGCCGAGGTGGCGGAGCTACTCGAAACGCAGACGGCCGACACCGTGGTCGAGGGCAACGAGGCGGAGGCGGAAGTGGCAGCTGACGAACCGGAGCAGCGGGCCAGCGACCGCGACCGCACGCAACGGCGTGCGGCGTCCGACCAGAAGCGGCGAGATCGCAGCAGCGCTGCCTGAGCTTCGGGGCCGGTGGGTGGCAGTTACTGCCATCAAAATTTCGCGCGCGACAATGATTGTCAGCAAAATTAGCCCATTGGCTTGTTCGTCGTCTGGCGCTGTCTGCGATGTTTACCGGCTGCAACGCGCACCTTGCTGACAATGCTTCTGGCCGTTATTTTTCGCATATTGGATCATGCCTACCGGCGGGTTCGATGGTAGCGGGCAAAATCAGAGCGACCCGTTCTGCGCGCTAATGTGTAGATCTAGCAACTTGGTGCCCAACGCAACCACCGTCTGATATTCGGCAGACAAGCGGGCCGCGGTGGTCCACACTGAGACAGCAATCGTCGGACTCGACCTACGGGGGTGGGTATGGCGACGAACGTGATCAAGCGTAGGTCGGGCAATACCAACTCGGCTGCGTCATCGTCGCCGTGGACGCCGGTGCGGGTCCGGCGTCGAGCCGACTCGGTCGGCAATCACGCGGCGACCGACGGTGTCTATCGACGGCCGATGACACCGAACGGGTTCCGCGTCGCGGCGCGCGACGCGGAACCGGTGGCCGTGCTCACTCGTGCGGACGGCGTCACCGAAGGCGGTCCGGCCGTCGAGCCGACCGAGGACCGGTCGGACGTACTGGGTGAGACGAAAGTCGTGATCGTCGACGACTGCAAGCTGACCCGGGACAACCTCGCGTCGGTGCTCGCCGAACGCGGTCAGCTGAAAACTCTGGTGGCGTGGGATCTTCCGTCGCTGTTCCGGGTCCTCGAGGCCGCGCCGGCCAGCGTGATCCTGCTCAACATCACCAACCGGGAATGTGCCGTGTTGCTGCAGGCGATCTTCGAACTCAACGCACGTCACCAGGTTGTCGTGATAGGCATCGCCGAAGACGAGGATGAGGCCATCGTGGCGTGCGCCGAAGCCGGTGTGGCCGGGTATCACCTGCGCAACGAGTCGTTGGACGATCTGCTGACTCTGATCGGCAGGGTCGCCAGTGGTGAGACCCAATGCTCGCCGAGGATCTCGGCGATCCTGCTCCGGCGGCTGTCCATGCTGGCGGCTCAGCGTGAACCCAACCGGAAAGATCTGGTCCTCACGGCCCGGGAAGTCCAGATCCTTCGCATGTTGGAACTGGGCCTTTCGAACCGGGACATCGCCGACCGGCTCTGCATCGCCGTTCACACCGTGAAGAACCACGTGCACAGCGTGTTGACCAAGCTCGGAGTCAGCAATCGGGCTGAAGCCGCCGCCCGCTTCCGGACGGTGCGCTACACCGAGATCGAATCGGTGGACTAGTCCGGGGCCCAGTCCCGATTTGGTCCCGATGATCTATTGGCGGTGACCGGACTGGCCGGGGATAGTGCTCCCATGACGTTCAGACCGTCAGGACGTGCCCTTCGCGGGCCGGGATCCGACCGTCCAGCAGCGCGGTGTAGCAGGCCTCGATCGCCGACTTGCCCTGTCCGGTGACGATTTCCAGCCACGGATCGTGGGCGCGGGTGACCGGCTCCATGAAGGCCGACCACGCGATCGCCAGCCGCTCACGCAGTCCGGCGGTGCCCCATTCCGCGGCCCGCTGGGCGGCCTGGTCGGGAGCGAAGAACAGCACCGGGTCGGGCCCGGGCAAATCGCCGGCATCGGGTGGGGCGTCCCAGTGCGTCATCCCGACTGCGCAGTCGTAGACCAGCCGATCACCCAACCGCCGGCGCACCGCGGCGCGGACCGTGCCATCTCCGCTGAAATCGACGTATACAGAGGAACTTTCGGGAAGTGAGGAGGCGACCTCGTCGTAGGTCAGCACCTCTTGGAAGCAACCGAGCGAGCGGGTGAACTCCACGTTGGCCGGTGAGGTGAGCCCCACGACCTTCACCGCGTCGGCGTCCCGGCGCTGGGACAGGCAGAAGGCGGTGCCGTAGGCGGTCTTGCTCGAGGCGCCGGCCAGCACCACGGTGTCCGCGCCGAAATACTCTCTGGCGGAGAGGAAGTCGTCGAGCAGGAACGATGTGGCGAACAACGGTCGCAGCAGCGCCTGCTGCGGTTCGCGTTCGGCGACGTAACTCGCATCGGAGGTGCACCGTTCGTACTGCGCGTACACCGGTGGTAACCCGCGACGGTGCTCGGCGCCGTCGCTGAACCCCGCGGTGGACACGTCTTGCGGGTGGAGCACCACCTCGTCGGCGATCGGGAAGTACCCGTAGAACCGTTCCCCGACGTCCACGCCGGCGCATGCCGACTCGGTCACCGTCGCAAAGCCCCACACCGGGATCGCCCCGGTGGAGGGATCGTCGGTCGGGAAGTGCTGCCAGTAACCGAGCGCGTCACCGAACTTCGCGTAGGTGATGTTGTTGGCGGTCAGTGCGAACAGGTCGATCCGCATGCGCACCGCCCCGTCGACGAACGGGGGTGCCGCGGGCGTGGTCCACCGCCCGTCACGGATGTCGTCGCGCCGGACTTCGAATCGGGTGGTCACCGCTGGCATGGTAGCCGCGAGCTTGGGCCCACAGAAGGGCTCGCGGTAGGGTCGACGGTCAGTCGTAAACAGATCGGAAGCGTGTTCATGGACCTTGTACTCGGCTTGTCGATGACGTCGTCATCGTTGCGCTGGGTGCTCGTCGATGGCGCCGACGGCGACGGCGCCCCGCTCGATCGGGGTTCGGTCCCTGTCGACGCCGCCCAGTCATTCGATGCAGACGCCCTGGTGGAGGGCCTTTTCGCCCGTGCCCAGCCGCGCGGTGTCGACGCCATCGGACTCACCTGGACCACCGACGCCGAGGCGGTGACCAGCGCGGTGTGGCAGACACTGACCCGGCGCGGCGTCGAGAACGTGATCGCGGTGTCCGATGTGGAGGCCGCCGAGGCGCTGGCCCGGGGCATCGCCGATCTGGCCGGATGCGACCGGGTCGTGGTGTGTGTCGCCGAGCCCGGAGCTTCGGTGGTCGCGGCGGTCACCCCGGACGGTGTGACCGCCGATCGGGTCGACCCCGCGGCAGTCGTCGACGTCGAGGGTCTCGCGCCCGACACGGTGTTCGTGGTCGGTTCCGGTGATGCGGCGGCGGTGGCGTCGGTGCTGCGCGACCGGCTGGACGTGCCGGTCCTGTCGGCCGACGAGGCCGACTTGGCGCTGGCGCGTGGCGCTGCGCTGGCCTCGGCGTCCGCGGTGACGATCCTCGACGCCGACACGGCGCCCAAGCGCACGCTGTCGCCGACGGCCGGTCTGGTGGGAGTGCTGGCCGCCGCTGTGGTGACGTTCGTGGTGTCGCTGTCGGTGGCGCTGGGCATGAGCTTCACACCGGACTCCGGACAGCAACTCGCGCGATCGGTGGAACAACCGGCCCGGGAGGTCGCGCCGTCACCCGAGCCCTCCCCGGCACCCGAGCCGTCCCCGGCGCCCGAGCCCGCCGACGCTGCTCCCGAGGAGCCGGCCCCACCGGCGCCTCCGACGGCCGAGCCCGTCGCCGTCGAGCTGGCCGAACCGCCCGCGGCGCCACCCCCGCCGGCCGCACCGGCCCCGGTGTACGAGGAGCCCGCCGCCGCGCCCGCGCCGGTGAACCTGCCTCCCGCGCCGGCCTACGTGCCCCCGGCCCCGCCGCCGAACTACCTGCCGCCGGCGCCCGCGCCCGCGGTTGCGCCCCCGCCCTACGTCGCGCCACCACCGGCCTACGTCGCCCCGCCACCGGTGCCGGCGGCTCCGCAGCCGCGGCTGCGCGACCGGATCATCGAGCGCATCCCGATCATCAACCGGTTTCACGAGCCGCAGTACACCTACGGCCCCTGATCAGCGCGGCGTGAGCCTGATGGCCGCGATCTTCAGCCGGCCCACCGCCTCATCCCACTGCTCCCTGGTCGGGGCCTGCTCGGCGGGGAACTTCATGCCCATCATGCGCTGCGCCTTCTTCGGCCCATAGGCCCTGGTCAGACGGTCAACGACGTCGACGACCGCGGCGCGGTCGGTGATCAGGGTGCCGTGCATCGGCGACGTCGCGCCGCGGTAGGACACCTGTGCATCGGCGCCGTCGCGGAAGTTGTACTTCCACTGCGCTTCCAGCACCACGTACAGATCTCCGTCGAGGTGGTGCGCGCTGACCGGGACGGCGAACCCCCGGCCGGATTTGCGGCCGGTGAAACCGACCAGCATGAACTCGGTGATCCGACCACCCAGCGGGGTGCGCAGCACGCCCCGCAGAATCGGGTTGATCGTGCGCAGCACGATGGCCGGCGGATGGGACATCTCGATCGCTGACATGCGCCCACGGTAGCCGCTGGCGATTAGCTGTCCGGGCCGATCGGGGGCCTTCTCGCAGATGGTGTGCGGCGGACGCGCAGGACGGTCATTGGCCCGCAAGTGCACGTCGGTGGCGCCGGCATGGTAAGAAATGCAGGCACCGTAAGCCCGGCAGGCCCGGCGAACTGTGTTGTAGCTTTCATTCGACACCGATTGGCCGCAGCCGAGGAGAACACCGGTGAATGCGACACCATTCGGGCACTATCGGCTCGAGAAGCTGATCGGCCAGGGCGGAATGGGGGAGGTCTACCGGGCCTTCGACACCAGAACCGGCCGTGTCGTCGCGTTGAAGGTGCTGCCGCACCACATGGCCACCGACGAGACGTTCCAGGCGCGGTTCCGGCGCGAGTCGCAGGCCGCTGCCGGACTCAACGAGCCGCACGTCGTCCCGATCCACGGTTTCGGTGAGATCGACGGCCGGCTCTACCTGGACATGCGCCTGATCGAGGGACGCAACCTCGGGACGATGCTGCAGGACACGGAGAAGGCGCTGGGTGCGCCGTTCGCGGTGACGATCGTCGAGCAGGTCGCCAGCGCCCTGGACGCCGCGCACCGCACCGGTTTGATCCACCGCGACATCAAACCGTCGAACATCCTGATCACCGGGCAGGACTTCGCGTATCTGATCGACTTCGGGCTGGCCCGCACCGCCGGCGAACAGGGCCTGACGACCGCCGGGAGCACGCTGGGCACATTGGCCTACATGGCCCCGGAGCGGTTCGAGGGTGCAGAAGTCGACCACCGCAGCGACATCTACGCGCTGACGTGTGTCCTCTACGAGTGCCTGACCGGGTCGCGTCCGTATCCGGCGGACAGTCTCGAGCAGCAGATCGCCGGGCACATGGTCAACCCGGTGCCGCGCCCGTCCGACGTCGATCCCCGGCTGGCCGCGTTCGACGACGTGATCGCCAAGGGCATGGCGAAGAAGCCCGCCAAGCGGTACCAGTCGGCCGGCGAGCTGGCCGCGGCCGCCAGACGGGCGCTCAACGCGCCGGTGCGTCGCACCGGCGGCACCTCCCGCCACGCTGCGCGCACCGAACGCAGGGTGCCGAAGAGGACGCTGACCGCCGCGGCTGCCGTGGTGGTCGTGGTGGCCCTCGCGGCTTTCGGTATGTGGCAGTGGGCGCCGTGGACGGAGGGCCCCACGTCGTCGGCGGCGCTGCCCGACGGGGCCATCGAGGCCATCGCCGCGACGGTGCCGCCCGATATCCGGGACACCGGCCGCCTGGTGATCGGTGTGAACGTGCCGTACGCGCCGATGGAGTTCAAGAACGCCGACGGCCAGCTCGTCGGGTTCGACGTCGACTTGATGAACGCGGTGGCCCGCGTACTCGGGTTGGTCCCGGACTATCGGGACACCGCGTTCGAGAAGATCCTGCCGGCGGTGGTGGACCGCACGTTCGACGTGGGGATGTCCTCGGTCACCGACACCCGCGAGCGCGAGGAACTCGTCGACTTCGTGACCTACTTCCAGGCCGGGACCCAGTGGGCGCGCCGCCCCGGCCGATCACTCGGTCCGGCGTCGGCGTGCGGCCTGAAAGTCGGTGTGGCACAAGGGACCCTGCAGGAGACCGAAGAGCTCCCGACAAAAAGCGGCCAGTGCACGGCAGCGGGCATGGCACCCGTCGAGATGGTCGTATATCCCAGCCAGGACGAGGTGACCGCGGCGCTGATCGCCGGTGAGATCGACGCCATGTCAGCGGATTCCCCGGTCACCGGCTTCGCGATCAAACTCAGTCGCGGCGAATTGGTCCCTGCCGGTGACGTTTTCGACTCCGCACCCTATGGCTGGCCCGTGCGCAAAGGTTCGGAGCTGGCCGAGTCTCTGCTGCTGGCGCTGGAACACCTGATGGACAGCGGCGAATACCGCACCATCGCCACCATGTGGGGCGTCGAACGCGGCATGATCGACCGTCCGACGCTCAACGGCGCCCCGCGCTGAAGTCGTTTAGCAGCTTCCTCAGCGGGTAGAGATCGTGCTTGTGGCCGATCTAAGGAGAAGCAGATGACCAGCAATGACAAATCTGCCGAGACCCGCAAGAGCTTCGTCGAGTCGGTCAAAGGCAAGGCGAAGGAGTGGGCGGGCGCCGTCACCGGCAACGATTCGCTGACCGCCGAAGGTCAGTTGGAGCAGGAACAGGGCAAGGAACGCCGTGAGGCCAGTCGCGCGGCCGCTGAGGCCGACGCCGAGGCCGCTGCGGCTCGGGCCGAGGCCCGTGAGGCCGAATTGGAAGGCGCAGCAGAGCGCCGCCGCACGCAGATGCAGACCGCCGAAGCCAAAACCGAGGTCCGCGACCAGCAGATCGCCGACCGGCAGGCCGCGCAGGCGGCCGAACAACAGCAGGCGGCGCGCAAGCAGGCGCAGATCGAGGCCGAGGTGCAGCAGGAAGCGCAGCGCGCAAAAGCTGATGAGCGTGCCGAAATCCGCTCGGCCAGTGCCGAATACGGCGAAGCGGTGGACGACTACAACCAGACGGTCGGGGAAGCGGTGCACACCCAGGCCCAAGCAGACCGGCTACGTGCCCGCGCCGAGGGCATCGACGACACGTCCCGCTGACCGACGACACAGGAGTTGACGATGAAGATCACCGACCTACCGTTTGCGGTGCTGCGGATGCAGTACCGGTTGGCCCGGGTGCCGCTGGACCTGATCGAGCGAGGCCTGGTTTCCCGGCTGGACTCCGAGGCGCCGCCACGGCTGTATTTCGAGCGCGCCCTCGGAACCGTGGACGCGGCCGCCGGCAGTGCGCTGCGCGACCCCAAGCTCGTCGACAGCGGGGTCAGCCGGATCGAGAAGGCCGCGGTGCTCGGCGAAGCGGCCCGGCTCGACGAGCAGGCTGCGCAGCAGAAACAGCAGGCCGACAACAAACTCGCCGAGCGCCGCGAGCGTGCCGCGAACGCGCCCAAGGAAGCACGGCAGGAGGCGCAGGAACGCATCACCGACGCGCGTCAGACTGCTGAGCAGCGCAAGCAGGCCACGGCTCAGGAGACCGCCGTCCGTGCCGAGCAGGCCAAGAAGCAGGTCGACAACGCCGCCGAACAGAAGGTCGCCGCGGTCGAGAAGGCGCGCCGCAACGCCGAGAACCGCAGTCGGGCCGTGCAGGACGCGAAGGTCTCCGAGGCCCGGGAAGAACTCGGCGACGCGGCCGACAAGCAGCGCTCCGCGGTCAAGTCACAGCAGCGCGCCGAACGACTCGACGAACTGTCCGACGTCGAGAAAGAGAAGCGGCAGGCCGGCACATGACGGCCCTGCCTCCGGACCCCGACCCCCGCAACACCCCCGGCCAGGAACCTGCCGGGGGTGTTCCCCCTGGGGAGACCCCGCCCGACTCCGCTCAGACCAGCGCCACCGCCAACCCGGACCCGACCGCAGGCCGGAACCTCAACCCGCGCAACGTCATCGGCATCGCGGCGGTGGTGCTTTTCGTGGTGGTCTTCGCGGCGGTCGCCGTGGTCCTGATCGCGCAGATCGTCGGCGGCTAGCCAGACCTGCTCGGTCGTCGGCGGCTGCGGATCCTGCGCGTCATCCTGCGACACGGTGCGAATTCCGCACGTCCGCCGCGCGGCGATCTGACTCATCGGTAAGAAATGGCCGAATCGGCCCACCTCCTCCCTGCGGAGGAGTTTGATCGAGCCATGGGCGCAGGGGTGTACGTGGGTCGGGTCGGTGGGTTGGCGGTGGCTCTGGGGATCGGGGCAGCGCTGGTGGTCGGCGCGGGGACCGCGGTCGCCGACGACGACACATCGTCGCCGCGCTCAGCGAGCACCTCGTCGGCCTCCGACACCTCGGCACGGTCGGCCGATTCGAGCGACGGCGCCCAGCGCGCCACTCGCCGTGCCGAAACGCGGGAGCGCCGCGCCGAGAAGTCCGTCACCGCCGAGACCTCCCGGAAGTCGTCGCGGCTGCTCACGGAGACCGCCGACCCGGAACCGGTGCAGGACGAGACGGAACCGACCCCGGAGCCGGCGCCGACGCAGACACCGGCGAGCGAACCGGCGCAGACGCCCCCGAACCCGGTCGAGACGCCCCCCGTGGCGGCCGCCCCCGAGCCGGCACCCGAGACGACGCCTCAGACGCCGGAAACGGCACCTGACGAGACAGCCGACGAGCCGCCCGCCGCCGCAGAGACCGCGACGACCGTGACGACGGCGCTGGGCCGCAGCGCACCCCGGCGGGCCGTCGCGGACCCGGCCAATCCGGCGGTGCCCGGCGCCACGTCGATGGTGCTGTCGCTGGTGGCCGCCACCCGCGAGCTCACCGCCGAAACCGCCGACACGGCGCCGGCGCAGGCCACCTCCACGGCGGCGGCCGACGACCCGCCGTCCTATCCGATCCCGACCGATGTGAAGGTCACCGAGGTGAGGGCTCCGCTGGACTGGGTGCAGCGGGTACCGATCCTCGGCCCCCTGCTGGTCACCCCGGTGATCCGGCTGTTGCACGCGATCCCGCTGGTGGGGGATTTCCTGCACCCGTGGATCGGGTGGCCGGTCGATCACCGCGCCGCCCCCGACGCTCCGAAGCCGCGCACCGTACTCGTCGAATCGTTCGACGGCGCGAAGATCTACGTGCATTTCATGCCCGCCAAGGGGCTGGCGGCCGGGAAATCGGCGCCCACGGTGCTCAACGGTCCGGGGTTGGGTCTGCCCGGTGCGACGACCCTGGACCTGAAGGTCGACAGCTTCCTGCCCTACGACGTCATCGGCGTCGGCGCGCTCCGGCAGGCCGGCTACAACGTCGTCACCTGGGATCCGCGCGGGGAGTGGCGTTCGCAGGGCCGAATGCAGTTGCAGTCACCGGACTTCGAGGGCCGCGACATGTCGCACATCATCAGCTGGCTGGCCACCCTGCCCGAGGTTGCCAAGGACGGCGACGACCCGAAGATCGGCATGGTCGGCGCGTCCTACGGCGGCGGAATCCAGTTGGCGACCGCCGCGATCGACAAGCGGGTGGACGCGATCGTGCCGACGATCGCCTGGAACAGCTTGACCGATGTGCTGTTCCCGACGCAGTCGGTGCGCAGCGGCTGGGCCACACTGCTCACCTCGGTGCTGGTGCTGACACTGTCGCGCCCCCACGAGCGCATCCTGCCCGCCGCGATCGTGGGAATCCTGACCGGACGGGCCTCGCAGTCCGACATCGACCTGCTCAACGACCGTGGATACGCCGACCGCATCGACGAGATCACCGCCCCGACGCTGCTGGTGCACGGCACGGTGGACACCCTGTTCACCCTCGCCCAGGCCGACGCCAACGCCAAAGCCCTGATCGAGGCCGGCACCACCACCAAGGTGCTGTGGTACTGCGGTGGCCACGGCGCCTGCCTGAGCAGCTTCAACGACGGCAAGGTCGTGATGGACCGGACGCTGAACTGGCTGGACCGCTACGTCAAGGGCGCCGACGTCTCCACGGGTCCGCAGTTCGAGTGGGTGGATCAACGGGGCCGGTGGTTGTCTTCCGACACCTACCCGGTGGCGCCGGACACCACGCCGCTGGTCGCCGAACGCACCCGACCCAAGTTCCTGCCGATCGTGCCGTTCGTCGGCGGCTCGGGCCCCAACCCGCTGATCATCACCCGGGGACTGATCGCGACGATCCTCGGATTGCCTTCCGGCGCTTACGCTTTGAACGCCGCGAACCTGCGTATGCCGAAGGTCGCCGAGACCACCCACGTCCTCGGTGCTCCGTCGCTGACGTTGACCTACTCCGGTACCGGCTCGGCGCGCCACGTCTACGCCCAGATCATCGACAACCGCACCGGACTCGTGCTGGGCAACCACGTCACGCCGATCCCGGTGGAACTGGACGGACAGTCCCGGACGGTCACCGTGTCGCTGGAGCAGGTGGCCCACACGCTCAACCCCGGGCAGTCGGTGACGGTGCAGGTGATGACGTCGGCGTTCCCGTTCTGGAACCTGTATTCGTGGGGCGGGATCACCATCGAGGGTATGAGCGTGCGGATGCCGACCATCGAATCGGCAGCCGTGACCGCGGTGCCCGCGCTCGCAGCGTAGGCAGGTGTACTGTCGGATGTAGGCCGCGTCACTGCGCGGTCCGATCTCTCGGACCAGTCCCCACCGGCAATCGATGCGACCTGCGACGCGATTCTCTTCGCTCGGACCACGTACGGGGTCACTCCCGCACCGCTCAAGGACACTTTTTATGGATTCGTCTGAACTGTTCTCCCACCGTCAGGCGCCGCAGGTCATCCGCACCGATGACAGCTCTTCGGAGCCGGTGTCGATCCCCGTCTTCTCTGATCAGCCGCGCAAGCAATCTTCCGACGCCTCAGGCGCATGAACGGCCTCGCGCGGTCCCGCCGTGCGTCCAGACCGGTCCGAGCGACGCTGTCCAAGCAGCTCGGCGGCAGCATCGACGGTGCCTGGTGGCCGCACACGGCGCTGATCGCCGCGGAACTGCCCGACCTGATCGGCGCGCTGCATCCGTCGCTCGGTGAGATCGTCGACATCCGGATCAACTGGTCGGCCACCGAGGGACAACTCGACCTCGAGACGATCGTCACCGGGGCACGTCTGATGCGCAGCAACGACACGTCCCGCCGTCCCCGCCTGATGGCAGTCAAGGGTGCCGACGGCAGCGCGAAACTCCTTGTGGTGCCGAGCATGACGTCGCAGGCCCTCGGCTCGATCGTGATGCGCGTCGCCGCCGGGTTGCCCACCTCGGCGGGAACCGGTGATGCCAAGCTCTTCGACACCGCCCAGACGGTTCTGCGCCTGGCCGAAGCCGAAAGCGCGAAGTGGAAAGTTGCCTCGCCCGGCTGAACCCTTGTGTCGCAGAGCAATTGAAAACCGTGGTTCCCATCGGTGCGGGAGGCGTGTTAGGCTCGGCGAGGATGCCTGTCGGCATCTATTCACATGAGGAAGTTGAAAAAGTATGGCACAGGGAACTGTGAAGTGGTTCAACGGCGACAAGGGCTTCGGCTTCATCGCCCCCGATGGCGACGCAGGTGACGTTTTCGTTCACTACAGCGAGATCAACGGAAGCGGATACCGCTCACTCGAGGAGAACCAGCGCGTCGAGTTCGAGATCGAGCAGGGCAACAAGGGGCCGCAGGCCGTCCGAGTGACTGCCATCTAGGCAGACCAAGACCTCAGTGTGGGCTGGTGAGTCAATCTCACCAGCCCACACTTCTTTTCCGCCGAAATTGCATTCCACGCACTGGATTTCGCGATTTTCCCGCGGTGTATGCAACTTCGGAGAGGATGAAGAACCTGCGTCTCGTAATGCTCGGCGCCTTCGCGCCATCGGTGAGTGGCACGGCAAGGTTCGGTGACCGCCTGGCGCAAGCCCTGTCCGACCGCGGTGTCGAGGTCGACACCGTGCGCCTCGATGACGGAGCCGCCTCCCCGGACCCGCGGGTGGTCGGTGAGTTGGTCGCCGGATCGGCGGCATCGTTGAACACCTGCCTCGGCCTGCTCAACAGGGGCGATGTGGCCTTGATGCAGCACCAGGACGACTTGTACGGCGGTGTGCACGGGGAAGCGCTGCTGGAGATTCTGGGCGCGTTGCGGGTGCCCTCGGTGGTCGTGGTGCACACGGTGCCCAAGAACCCCGAGCCGCACAAGCGCTGGGTGTTGGAACGTATCGCAGCGACCGCGGATCGACTGGTGGTGCTGTCCAAGGCGGCGCGGGAGCGCCTGTGCCAGGACTACGCCGTCGAACGCGACCGGGTCCTGGCCATCCCGCACGGCGGGACCATCCCGACCAGCCCACGTCTGAAACGCGCCAGCAGGCCGGTGCTGCTGACCTGGGGTTCACTCGGCCCGGGCAAGGGTGTCGAGCGCGTCATCGACGCGATGGCATCGTTGGACAGCGTGCCGGGCCGACCCCGTTACCTGGTGGTGGGTCAGACCCACCCCAAGGTTGCCGCGGCGCAGGGCGAGGCGTACCGCGAGGCGCGCGCGGCGCAGGCCACCCGGTGCGGCGTGGCCGACTCGGTGGTCCTCGACGACCGCCGCTACGACCGTGCGACCCTGACCACGTTGATCCAGTCGGTCTCAGCGGTCGTGCTGCCCTACGACTCGCGTGACCAGGTGTCCTCGGCCATTCTCGTCGACGCCCTCGCTGCGGGCCGTCCCGTGGTGGCCACCGCCTTCCCGCACGCAGTCGAGTTGCTTTCCGGCGGCGCCGGGATCCTCGTCGACCATGACGATCCCGCGGCGATGGCGTCAGCACTGCGACGGGTGCTGACCCAACCGCGGTTGGCCGGCGCGATGGCCGCCGAAGCCCGAAAACTCGCGCCGACGCTGGCGTGGTCGACCGTCGCCGAGACCTATATAGGGCTCGCGGAGCGGGTACTCGCCGAGAGCCGGCCGCGTCAATGACCGTCCCCCGGATATCGACAGGAACTTCACTTGGCCATCACGGACACCGCTGCCTACGCCCATCTGACCGACGAGGACGTCGCGGCCCTGGGTTATGAGCTCGACGCGATCCGGCGTGAGGTCGAGGATTCGCTGGGGGCGCAGGACGCGGCCTACATCCGCCGGGTGATCGCGTTCCAGCGCGGTCTCGATGTCGCGGCCCGGCTGGTGCTCGCCGTGACCCGCTCGAGGACCGGTTGGCTGGTCGGCACGGCCGCGCTGGCGACAGCCAAGAGCATCGAGAACATGGAGATCGGCCACAACGTCAGCCACGGCCAATGGGATTGGATGAACGATCCCGAGATCCACTCCAGCACCTGGGAGTGGGACATGGTCGCGGTGTCGGCCCAGTGGCGCTACTCGCACAACTACCGCCACCACGTGTTCAACAACATCGTGGGTGTCGACGACGACCTCGGCTTCGGGGTGTTGCGGGTGACCCGTGACGAACGGTGGAAACCGGAGCACCTCATCCAGCCGCTGCGGAACGTGTTGCTCGCGGTGATCTTCGAGTGGGGTATCGCCCTGCACGGGGTGCACTCCGAGCGGGATCGATCCGAGGGTGACCGGGCGCGGATCACCCGCGAACGCAAAACGTTTGGCGCCAAGATCTTCCGGCAGGTCCTCAAGGACTACGTGGTGCTGCCCGCGCTGGGTGGGCGACGGTGGCGACGGGTCTTGGCCGGCAACGCCGCGGCCAACCTGCTGCGCAACCTGTGGGCCTACGTGGTGATCTTCTGCGGTCATTTCCCCGATGGTGCCGAGAAGTTCACCTCCGAGGTGTTGCGCGACGAGTCCCGGGGCCAGTGGTATCTGCGCCAGATCCTGGGCACCGCCAACTTCCGCGCCGGTCGCACGCTGGCCTTCCTCAGCGGCAACCTGTGCTACCAGATCGAGCACCACTGCTTCCCCGATCTGCCGAGCAACCGCTACGCGCAGATCGCCGAACCCGTCCGCGCGGTCTGCGAGAAATACGACGTGCCCTACACCACGGGATCGCTGCCCAAGCAGTACTTGTTGACCCTGCGGACCATCTTCAAGCTCGCCCTGCCGGACCGGTTCCTGACCGCCACCAGCGACGACGCCCCGGAGACCGCGTCGGAGAAGAAGCTCCGTTAACCCGCCGAAATTGCATTCCACGCGCGTCAAGTCGCGAAATTCGCGCGCTGGATGCAATCTCGGCGAGGGGCTGGCGCTCGGCGCGGGGCTGGCACACGGCGAGGGGCTAGCGCACGACGATCGTGTGCTCACCCCGCGGCACCAGCTCACCGATCACCGGGGCGCCGGGGATCTCGCCGGCGATCAGCAGCCCACCGGAGGTCTGGGCGTCGGCCAGCAGCAATGCCTCGTCCTCGCTGATCGCCGAGATATCGATGTGCGGCGCCACCCACTCCAGGTTGCGCCGGGTACCGCCGCTGACGAAGCCGTCGCGCAACGCCTCCCGCGCCCCGTCGATGTATGGCACGGAGGCCGCGTCGACGACGGCGGTGACGCCGCTGGCGCGCGCCAGCTTGTGCAGATGTCCCAGCAGCCCGAATCCGGTGACGTCGGTGGCGCACTCGACGCCGGCCGCCAGCGCCGCGGCGGACGCGTCGGCGTTCAGCGTCGTCATCACCTCGATGGCGTGCTCGAAGCGTTCGCCGGTGTTCTTGTGGCGGCTGTTGAGCACCCCGATGCCCAGCGGCTTTGTCAGCGACAGCGGTATGCCGGGCTTGCCGGCGTCGTTGCGCAACAAGCGATTCGGGTCGGCGATGCCGGTGACCGCGAGCCCGTACTTGGGTTCGGGATCGTCGACGCTGTGTCCACCGGCCAGGTGGCAGCCGGCCTTGCCGCAGACGTCGAGTCCGCCGCGCAGCGTCTCGGCGGCCAACTCGAAAGGCAGTACATCGCGCGGCCAGCCCAGCAGGTTGACGGCCACGACGGGTCGCCCGCCCATCGCGTAGACGTCGGACAGCGCGTTGGCCGCGGCGATGCGGCCCCAGTCGTAGGGATCGTCGACGACGGGGGTGAAGAAGTCCGTCGTCGCGATCAGCGCGGTGTCGCCGGCGATCCGCACTGCCGCGGCGTCGTCGCCGTCATCCAGACCGACCAGCAGCTCGCCGATCGGGTTCACCACCTGCGCCGCCGTCAGGCCCCGCACCACGTCCTCGAGCTCACCGGGCGGGATCTTGCAGGCGCAGCCGCCGCCGTGGGCGTACTGGGTCAGACGCTCGTCCATGCGACCCATGCTGCCCTGCCATGATGGGAGTCATGGCTCAGGGAGGCGTTTTCGGTCTGGTGACCGGCGCGATCTTCAAAATCGTCGAGCGGCAGTCGCTGTCGCTGGCGGGTTCGATTCCCGTCCGCCTCCGCCATGGATGACCCGCGCCGGCGGGTCCCGCGCACCGACGCGCTGCTCGCCGAGCCCCGCCTGGCCGAGGCGCAGCGCGTGCTGGGGCGTGAACTGGTCAAGGCCGCGATCACCGACGCACAGAACCGGGCCCGCCGCGGCGAGATCAGCCCGGAGCAGGTCGCCGACGCAGCCGTGGCCGCGTTGCCGTCGGGTGCGTCGAGCCTGCGGCCGGTGATCAACGCGACGGGCGTGGTCGTGCACACCAACCTCGGCCGCGCACCGCTGTCGCAGGCGGCCGTCGACGCGATTGTGACCGCCAGCGGCGCCACCGACGTCGAGTTCGATCTCGCCACCGGCCGGCGGGCCCGGCGCGGCCGGGGTGCATTGGCCGCATTGGCCGCGGCGGTCCCCACCGCGGGCGGTGTGCACGTCGTCAACAACAACGCCGCCGCGCTGCTGCTGACGGCGATGACGGTGGCGCCGGGCAAGGAGATGATCGTCAGCCGCGGCGAGCTCATCGAGATCGGCGACGGCTTCCGGCTGCCCGCCCTGATGGAGTCCACCGGCTCCCGCATTCGCGAGGTCGGGACCACCAACCGCACCCACCTGCAGGACTACGCCGACGCGATCGGCCCCGACACCGGGTTCATCCTCAAGGTGCACCCGTCGAACTACGCGGTCAGCGGCTTCACTTCCGCAGTGCCGGTGGCCGAGCTGGCCGGGTTGGATGCGCCGCTGGTCGTGGACATCGGCTCCGGTCTGCTGCGCCCGCACCCACTGCTGCCCGACGAACCCGACGCCACCACCGTGCTGCGGGACGGCGCCGATCTGGTCACCGCCAGCGGCGACAAGCTGCTCGGCGGCCCGCAGGCCGGTCTGCTGTTCGGGACGGCCGAGCTGATCGAACGCCTGCGCCGCCACCCGGCCGCCCGCGCGCTGCGGGTGGACAAGCTGACGCTGGCCGCGCTGGAGGCCACGCTGACCGGACCACCGTCGCCGGTTGCGCAGGCGCTGAGTGCCGACGTCGCGGTGTTGCGGGCGCGCGCCGAACGGCTGGCGGCGCAACTGCCCGACGCCGAAGCGGTGGACTGTCACGCCGCCGTCGGGGGAGGCGGCGCACCCGGTGTCGAATTGCCCAGCGCCGCAGTAAGTCTCCCGGAGCGCTACGCAGCGACGCTACGGACCGGTGCGACCCCGGTCGTGGGACGCCTGGAGGACGGCCGCTGCCTGCTCGATCTGCGGACCGTGGCACCGGACGACGACGACGCGCTGGTCGAGGCGATCCGGGCATGCATGTAGTCGCCACGGCCGGACACGTCGACCACGGCAAGTCCACACTGGTGCAACGGCTCACCGGCATGTGGCCCGACCGGCTGGCCGAGGAGCAACGCCGCGGGCTGACCATCGACTTGGGCTTCGCGTGGACCACCATCGATGGGCGGACGATCGCGTTCGTCGATGTGCCGGGCCACGAGCGCTTCGTCGGCAACATGCTCGCCGGTGTCGGCCCGGTCGCGGCGGTGATGTTCGTCGTCGCCGCCGACGAAGGCTGGATGCCGCAGTCCGAGGAGCACTTCGAGGCGCTGCAAGCCCTGGGTGTGGCGCACACGCTGGTGGTGATCACCAAGGCCGATGTGGCCGACCCGCAGGATGCGGTAGCGCAAGTGCGCGAACGGTTTCCGGATGCGCCCGTGGTGGTGGCCACCGATATCGAACGGGTGCGCGCCGAGCTGGTCGCGTTGGTCGACGGTCTGCCCGTCCCGGACCGGGACGCCGACGTCCGGCTGTGGGTGGACCGGTCGTTCACCGTGCGCGGCGCTGGCACCGTGGTGACGGGAACCCTTGCCGCAGGCACGATCCGGGTCGGCGACGAACTCGAATGCGGCGGTCGGCGCGTCACGGTCCGCGCCCTGCAGTCGTTGGGACAGGACCGCGCCGAGGTCGCCGCCGTCGCGCGCGTCGCGGTAAACGTGCGCGGCGCCGACCGTCGCGACATCGCTCGCGGTGACGCGCTGCGCACCCCGGACGCGTGGCTCGACACCTCCGAGGTCGACGTGGCGTTGCGCGCGAAAGATCTGCTGCCCCGCCAGGTGACGCTGCACATCGGTGCCGCCGCGGTGCCGGTGCAGGTGCGCCCCCTCGGCGCGGCCGCGGCGCGACTGCGGTTGTCGCGTCCGCTACCGCTACGAATCGGCGACGCCGGGGTGCTGCGCGACCCGGGCGGGCAGCGCACCGCCGTCGGATTCGAGGTGCTCGACGTGCGTCCGGCACCGCTGCGGCGACGCGGCGACGCCCGGCTCCGAGCGGCCGAGCTGGCGACGGGCCGTGTGACGCCGCCGGTGTGTGCCCGCGCAGACGAGCTGCGCGCCATTGGTTTTCGTGTCGAGGGCCGGCGGATCGGGGAGTGGGTGGTCGACCCCCGCTGGTGGGCGCAGCAACGGGCCGCGGCAGTGGACGCGGTGGACCGGTGGGCCGCCGACCATGACATCGCGGCAGGGATGCCGCTGGAAGCGCTGCGGCAGACGCTGACTTTACCGGCCATCGAGTTGGTCGCACCGGCGCTCGACGGTTCCGGATTACAGGTGGTCGACGGCCGGGTGCGACGTCCCGGTGCAGGTCTGCCCGAGCGCGTCGAGAAGGCGCTACGCGTCCTGGAGGAACGATGGTCCGGCGGACCGTTCAGCGCACCGGATGCCGACGCCCTGGTGGAAATGGAGTTGGGCACAAGAGAACTGGCGGCCGCGGTGCGCGCCGGCCGACTGACCCGGATCGCCGACGGTGTGGTCCTGGGACCCGATGCGATCGAACGCGCCGCGGCAGTCCTGCAGACCCTGGCCCAGCCGTTCACCGTCGCAGAAGCCAAGCGTGCCTTGGGCACCACACGCCGGGTCGCGGTGCCGCTGTTGGAACTGCTCGACAAGCAACGCCTCACCCGCCGGGCATCTGACGGAACGCGCACCATCAATACCTAGTAGTGCTAGGGTAGCGCTGCTATGTATATCGACAAGGATCTCGTGGCGGCTTCGGCGACTCCGCTCGTGCTGGGCATTCTCGCCGAGGGTGAGTCGTACGGCTACGCGATTCTCCAGCGGGTGAATGACCTGTCGGGCGGGCAAATCCAGTGGAGCGACGGCATGCTGTACCCGTTGTTGCATCGCCTGGAGAGGTTGGGGTACGTCACGTCGTCGTGGGGCCGCTCCGACAGCGGGCGTCGACGCAAGCACTACGCGATCACCGACGCGGGTCGCGAGATGCTGGCCGAACGCCGAACGCAGTGGGAGGCGATGGCCGACATGCTGAACCAGGTGTGGCGCAACGTGCAGGTGCCCGGATCCTCTGTGCAGGGATGGGCGTGATGACCGGCGACCCGGTGGTGGAATCGCAGATCGGTCACTGGCGCGGCTATGTCGAACGACACGCGGCGATCTCCACCTCTGACGTCGACGAGATGGAAGATCATCTCCGTAACCAGATTTCGGATTTGTCGACGGTGGGGCTTGCCGCCGACGAAGCGTTTCTCGTGGCGGTCAAACGGATGGGTGACGTCGACAGCATCTCGCGGGAATTCGCGCGTGAGCATTCCGAGCGGTTGTGGAAACAACTGGTGCTGCTGCCTGCCGACGGTAACGGGAGCACGACGCGATCCCGCCGTGAACTGTTCGTCGTGATCGGCCTGGCCGTCGCTTCGGCCGTGGCCACCAAGATCGGGTCCACGGTCATGGGCGGCGGGTACGGATTTGGCCGCTACGCCGCACTTTTCGTGTTGCCGTTCCTGGTCGCGTACTTCTGCTGGAAGCGACGGGTGCCGGGTCGGACCGTCGCGGTGCTGGGTGCGGCGTTCGCCGTAGCGGCCGTTGTGCTGTCGGTGTATCCGTTCGAGGTCGGCGGCGTCACCGAAGTGATCGCGACCATCCACATCCCGATCGCGTTGTGGTTCGCCGTTGGTGTCGCCTATACCGGCGGCCAGTGGCGTGACAGCCGGCGTCGAATGGATTTCATCCGGTTCACCGGAGAGTGGGTGGTGTACCTGACCCTGCTCGGCCTGGGTGGCGGCGTCCTGACCGCGCTGACCGTCGGCGCGTTCGAGGCGCTGGGCAGTGACATCGAGCGGGTGGTGGAGAACTGGGTCGTGGCTTTCGCGGCGCCGACGGGTGTACTGGTCGCGGCGTGGCTGGTCGAGGCGAAGCAGAGCGTGGTGGAGAACATCGCTCCGGTGCTGACCCGGGTGTTCACGCCGCTGACGACGCTGATGCTGGTGGCGTTGCTGGGCGCGTTCGCGGCGTCGGGCAGCGTCGTGGATGTCGACCGCACCTTGCTGATCCTGATGGACGTCATCCTCGTGCTCGTCCTCGGACTGCTCCTCTACGCGATCTCGGCCCGCGACCCACAGCTGCGGCCGGACTTCTTCGACCGGCTGCAGCTGCTGCTCGTCCTCAGCGCGTTGGCCGTCGACGTCCTGATGCTCGTCGCCATGCTGACTCGCATCGCGGAGTTCGGTTCGAGTGCCAACAAGGTCACCGCCCTCGGCCTCAATCTGGTGCTGCTGGTCAACCTCACATGGTCGGCGTATCTGCTGGCGGGCTTTCTGCGTGGCCGTCGCGACTTCGCCGCGATGGAGCGATGGCAGACCCGGTATCTGCCGGTGTTCGGGATGTGGGCAGCCCTGGTGGCCGTCGTCATCCCGCCGATGTTCGGCTTCGTCTAGAACACTCAAGTGGTTTGATTGGTGGCGACTGGGTAGGAGGTACGGCGTGGACATCAAGGGCTTGTTCCAGTCATGGCCGGTGTACCGGCAGCTGACCGGCTCCGACAAGCTCGGCCGCGGCAAGGCCGCCCAAAGCCCGCGCAGCCTCTCGCTCACGCCCCGGACCGTCGAGGCCGACCGCGTCGTGAAGTCGGTGTGCCCGTTCTGCGCGGTCGGCTGCGCGCAGAACGTGTACGTCACGGACGAGAAGGTCGTCCAGATCGAAGGCAACCCGGACAGCCCCATCTCCCGGGGTCGGCTGTGTCCGAAAGGCTCTGCCAGCAAGCAGCTCGTCACGGGTCCGCAGCGTGAGACCACCGTCCGCTACCGCGCGCCGTATGCCACCGAATGGCAGGACCTCGACCTCGAGACCGCCATGGACATGGTCGCCGATCGCGTGCTCAACGCTCGCGACCGGGGTTGGCAGCAGTTCGACGCCGACCGCCACACGCTGCGTCGCACGCTGGGTCTTGCCAGCCTGGGCGGCGCCACGCTGGACAACGAAGAGAACTACCTGATCAAGAAGTTGTTCACCGCGCTGGGAGCGTTGCAGATCGAGAATCAGGCGCGCATATGACACAGCGCCACGGTTCCCGGTCTGGGAGCCTCCTTCGGTCGCGGCGGGGCGACGGACTATCAGCAGGATCTCGTCAACTCTGACTTCATCGTCATCATGGGCTCGAACATGGCCGAGGCGCACCCGGTCGGGTTCCAGTGGGTGATGGAGGCCAAGGCCCGGGGCACGCAGGTAGTGCACATCGATCCGCGATTCACGCGCACCAGCGCGCTCGCCGACCGGCATGTGCCGCTGCGCGCGGGCAGCGACATCGCGTTCCTCGGCGGGGTGATCAACTACATCCTGTCCAACGAACTCGACTTCCGGGAGTACGTCACCGCCTACACCAACGCATCGTTCATCGTCGACGAGGACTTCCAGGACACCGAGGATCTCGGCGGCCTGTTCTCCGGGTACGACGGGGAGACGGCGTCCTACGACCCGTCGAGCTGGCAGTACGAGAGCACCGACGCCGAGGGCGGCGGCGCCGGCGCCAAGGAACGCGGCGCAGCCGATCAGGCCGGTTCGGGTGGGCCGCCGGTCGAGGGGGCCTCCACCGACATCCCGAACGACCCGACGTTGCAGCACCCAAGGTGCGTCTACCAGATCCTCAAACGGCACTACGCCCGCTACACCCCGGAGATGGTCGAGCGGGTGTGCGGCGTCCCGGCAGCGGATTTCCTTGCGGTGGCCCGCAAGTGGGCTGAGAACTCCGGGCGGGACCGCACCGCGGCGCTGGTGTACAGCGTGGGCTGGACGCAGCACACCCTCGGCGCGCAGTTCATCCGTGCCGGGTCGATCATCCAGCTGCTGCTCGGCAACATCGGCCGTCCCGGAGGTGGAGTGTTCGCGCTGCGCGGGCACGCCAGCATCCAGGGCTCCACCGATGTGCCCACGTTGTTCAACCTGCTGCCCGGTTACCTCGAGATGCCCCGAGCCGGTCACGAGGCGCTGAGCGACTACCTCGACGACATCATGGGCAAGAAGCAGAAAGGCTTCTGGCGCAACGCCGACACCTATATGGTGTCGCTGCTCAAGGAGTACTGGGGCGACCACGCCACGGCCGACAACGACTTCTGTTTCGACTATCTGCCCCGCATCAACGGCGACCACGGCACCTACCGCACCGTGATGGACATGGTCGACGGAAAGGTGTTCGGCTACTTCCTGCTCGGCCAGAATCCGGCGGTCGGGTCGGCCCACGGTCGGTTGCAGCGCCTCGGCATGGCCAACCTGGACTGGCTGGTGGTGCGCGACCTGGTGATGATCGAGAGCGCGACGTTCTGGAAGGACAGCCCGGAGATCGAGACCGGCGAGATCAGTCCCGAGACCTGCCGCACCGAGGTGTTCTTCTTCCCGGCCGCCTCGCACGTCGAGAAGTCCGGCACGTTCACCCAGACCCAGCGGATGCTGCAGTGGCGCGACCAGGCCGTCGAACCGCCCGGCGACGCCCGTTCGGAGCTGTGGTTCTTCTACCACCTGGGCCGCAAGCTGCGCGAAAAGCTTGCGGGGTCAACCGATCCGCGAGACCGTCCGCTGCTGGATCTGTGGTGGGACTACGAATTGGACGGCGACGAACCGTCGGCCGAGGATGTGCTGCGCCGCATCAACGGCGTCGACCTGACCACCGGTCGCGCCATCGACGGTTACATGGATCTCAAGGCCGACGGGTCCACCGCGTGTGGCTGCTGGATCTACAGCGGGGTGTACGCCGAGGAGGTCAACCAGGCCCGCCGGCGTAAACCGCACACTGAACAGGGCCCGTACGACAACGAGTGGGGCTGGACCTGGCCGCTGAATCGCCGCGTGCTCTACAACCGGGCCTCGGCCGATCCGCAGGGCCGGCCGTGGAGTGAACGCAAGAAGCTGGTCTGGTGGGACCCGGAGAAGGGGGAGTGGACCGGCTACGACACCCCGGATTTCGAGAAGACCAAGCCGCCCGACTATGTGCCGCCCGAGGGTGCCGAAGGGGTCGAGGCGCTGCGCGGTGATGACGCGTTCATCATGCAGGCCGACGGCAAGGCCTGGCTGTTCGCGCCCGACGGTGTCGCCGACGGACCGTTGCCGACGCACTACGAGCCGCACGAGTCGCCGGTACGCAACCCGCTTTACCAGCAGCAGGGCAACCCCGCGCGCAAAGTGTATGGGCGAGCGGACAATCCGTCGAACCCGTCCTGGCCTGACGCGCACGGCGAGGTGTTCCCGTTCGTGTTCACCGCGGCCCGCCTCACCGAGCACCACACCGCCGGCGGGATGAGCCGTCAGCTGCCGTACCTGTCGGAGTTGCAGCCGGCCTTGTTCGTCGAGGTGTCCCCGGAGCTGGCGCGCATCCGCGGGCTGACGCACATGGAGTGGGCGCACGTGATCACCAGCCGCGCCGCGGTCGACGCGCGGGTGTTCGTCACCGACCGAATGCGGCCGCTGCGGGTGGAAAACGAAGTGGTGCACCAGGTATGGATGCCCTACCACTGGGGCGGTTCCGGTCTGATCGACGGCGACGTGGTCAACGACCTGCTCGGGGTGGTCGCCGACCCGAACGTGTTCATCCAGGAGAGCAAGGTGGCCACCTGCGACGTCCAGCCGGGCCGCCGGCCGCGCGGACCGGCGCTGCTGCAGTACATCGCGCTGTATCGCGAGCGCGCCGGCATCACGGTCGAAACCGGCACCGACCTGGACACCACGCAGATATCGCCGGACCACACCGAGGAGACCTGATGGGCGCCAGCGAGAAGCGCAGCGGATCGCGCATCGGCCCGACCAGTTTCTACGGTCCGCTGGACGATCCCGCCGCCGACGCGGGTTATGACGGGCATCCGCCACGGGTCGGGTTCTTCACCGACACGTCGGTGTGCATCGGTTGCAAAGCCTGCGAGGTCGCGTGCAAGGAATGGAACGCGGTGCCCGTCTCCGGGGAGGGGAACGGCTTCGATCTGCTGGGCATGTCGTTCGACAACACCGGTGAGCTCGGCGCGAACTCGTGGCGGCACGTGGCGTTCATCGAGCAACCCGCCCGGCAGGTCGAGGACCTCGGCATGCCTGCGTTCCACCGGCCCGGTGACGTCACCGGCGCGGAGACCCGGCAGGACTTCCGCTGGTTGATGGCCTCGGATGTGTGCAAGCACTGCACCCACGCCGGATGTCTGGACGTCTGCCCGACGGGGGCGTTGTTCCGCACGGAGTTCTCGACGGTGGTTGTGCAGCAGGACATCTGCAATGGGTGCGGTTACTGCGTGTCCGGATGCCCGTATGGCGTGATCGAGCGGCGCGAAGGCGACGGCCGGGCGTGGAAGTGCACGCTGTGCTACGACCGGCTGCGCGACGGTCTCGAGCCCGCGTGTGCGAAGGCGTGCCCGACCGACTCGATCCAGTTCGGGGTGCTCGACGAGCTGCGCGAGCGCGCCGCGCTGCGCGTGGAGGAACTGCACGAGCGCGGCTTCCCGGAGGCGCGGCTCTACGGTCACGACCCCGATGACGGCGTGGGCGGCGACGGCGCGTTCTTCCTGCTGCTCGACGAGCCGGAAGTCTATGGGCTGCCGCCTGATCCGGTGGTGCCCACCCGCGACGCGGGCGCGATGTGGCGCTATGCCGGGATCGCCGCGTCGGCCTTGGTCGGTATGGCGGTGTCGGCGTTCCTGGGGAAGTCGTGAAAGAACATCTCGCGGTCCCCAAGGCCGAGTTCCGGTCCTACTACGGGCGGCAGATCCTCAAGACGCCGGTGTGGAACTGGATGATCGCGGCATACCTGTTCAGCGGTGGCCTGTCGGCGGGGTCGGCGCTGCTGGCCGCGGGTGCGGATCTGACCGGCCGGCCGGGCCTGCGGCGGGTGTCGCGGGTCGGCGCGCTGGCCAGCCTGTTGGCCAGTATGTACTTCTTGATCGGCGACCTCGGCCGGCCGGAGCGGTTCCACCACATGCTGCGGGTCGCCAAGCCCAGCTCGCCGATGAGCATGGGTACCTGGATGCTCGGGGCCTACGGGCCGGGCGCGGGTGTGGCGGCGGTCGCCGAGCTGATGCCGGCGCGGCTGCGACGCACGTGGGTCGGCCGGCTGGTCGACAAGCTGGCCCGCCCGGCCGGGCTGGAGGCCGC
This sequence comes from Mycobacterium sp. pV006, assembly GCF_041287115.1. Lineage (NCBI taxonomy): Bacteria > Bacillati > Actinomycetota > Actinomycetes > Mycobacteriales > Mycobacteriaceae > Mycobacterium > Mycobacterium sp. pV006. The sequence continues at coordinate 74,487 of NZ_JBGGKT010000016.1, forward strand.
AGCCGTGGCGCCGGGGGTGGCGTCCTACACCGCGGTTCTGTTGTCGCACACGGCTGTTCCGGCGTGGCGCGAGGCGCACCCGTACCTGCCGTTCATCTTCGTCGGATCGGCGGCGGCGAGCGGTGCGGGGCTGGGCATGCTGCTGGCCCCGGTCGCGGAGACCGGACCCGCGCGGCGGATGGCCGTAGCGGGCGCGGCGCTGGAGGTCGCGGCGTCGCGGACGATGGAACGGAAGCTGGGAATCGAGGGCGAGGCCTACACCACCGGCCCGCCGCACCGGTATCGGCAACTCTCGGAAGTGCTGACGGTGGCGGGCGCGGTGGGCGCCGTGGTAGGCCGGCGCCGGTGGTCGATCGCGGCGTCGGGTGCGGCGCTGCTGGCCGGCAGTGCGCTGCAGCGTTTCGGGGTGTTCGAGGCCGGGGTTGCTTCGACGAAGGACCCGAAATACGTTGTGGTGCCGCAACGGGAACGGCTCAACGCCGCAGAACGCGTCTAGCGGTCCTGCTCGGCGGCGCGCTGGCGCAGCACCCGGTCCCGTGCGGCTTTCCCGTCGTCCTCCTCGGCGAGCGCACCGAGCACGGTCTCGGCCTTGCCGTCGGGTAGCAGCGGCGGAAGCAGGGGCGTCGCCGCGTCGACGACCGCTTCGATGACGACGGGCCGGTCGGCTTCGAACGCGCGTTGCCACGCCACCGTCGCCTGGGCCGACTCGGTGATGCGGATGCCGGTCAGCCCCAGCATCGTGGCGTAGTCGGCGTACGGGAACTCCGGCACGCGCTGCGATGCGGGGAAGCGTGGGTCGCCTTCCATTTCCCGTTGCTCCCAGGACACTTCGGCGAGGTCGCCGTTGTGCAGAACCAGCACCACGAAGCGGGGGTCCGTCCACTGCGGCCAGCGGTCGGCGAGGGTGATGAGCTCCAGCAGGCCCGACATCTGCATGGCACCGTCGCCGACGAGCGCGACCACCGGCCGGTCCGGTGCGTCGAGTTTGGCGGCCAGCCCGTAGGGCAGCGCACATCCCATCGACGCCAAATATCCCGACACATGTGCCGGCACCCCGGGCGGCAGCCGCAGATGCCGGGCGTACCAGTACGTCACCGATCCGACGTCGACGGCGACCTGCGCGTTGCCGGGCAGGAACTCCGAGAGTTCGTGGACGACGAATTCCGGGTTGGCGTGGACGGTCTTCTCGCGGCAGCGCTGTTCGCGCAGCGCGAGCCACCGGCCGGTCCAGTGGTGCACCTGCCGCTCCCACGAACGGTCGGTCGCCGGAACCAGCAGCGGCAGCAGATCGGAAAGCGCTTGACGCGCATCGCCGCTGACCGCCACGTCGACGGGATACTTCGCACCCAGCACCCGCGGCTCGATGTCGATCTGCACGGCCCGCGCCTGCCCGGGGGCCGGGTAGAACTCCGTCCACGGATCGTTGGACCCGACGATGAGCAGGGTGTCGCAGTGCCGCATCAACTCGGCTGAGGCGGTGGTGCCGAGGTGGCCCATCACGCCGGTGTGCCACGGCGGCGATTCGTCGAGCACCGGCTTGCCCAGCAGCGACGTCGTCACCCCGGCGCCGATGCGGTCGACCACCGCCGCGATCTCCTCGTCCGCGCCGGCCGCGCCGCGACCCACCAGCAGCGCCACCTTCTCGCCGGCGTTGATCACGTCGGCCGCGGCGCGGATCTGCTCGGCCGGGGCGTGGGTGTGGGGGCGGGCCGACTTCGCCGCCGAGGCGATCACGCCGTGGCTGTGGGCCACCTCGTCGGGCATCTCGGCCTTCTGCACGTCGTGCGGCACGATCAGACACGTCGGGGTGGAGGTGGCGATGGCGGTGCGCATCGCGTTGTCCAGCGCGGGCAGCACCTGCTCGGGCGCGAACACGGTCTGCACGTACTGCGCGCACACGTCCTTGAACAGCGCGTGCAGGTCCACCTCCTGCAGGTAGCCACTGCCGAGCGCGGTGGTCACCACCTGCCCGACGATCGCCACCACCGGGCGACGGTCCAGCTTCGCGTCGTAGAGCCCGGCCAGCAGGTGGATGGCACCGGGTCCCTGGGTGGCCAGACACACCCCGACCTCGCCGGTGTACTTCGCGTGCCCGCATGCGGCGAATGCGGCCAGCTCCTCGTGCCGGGTGGCGACGTACTCGGGTCCGCCGGCCCGGTGCAGCGCCCCCAGCAGGGTGTTGACGCCGTCGCCGGCGTATCCGAACACCCGGGTGACATCCCAGTCGCGCAGGCGGTTGATCAGGGCGTCGGCGACGTTCGTGGCGGAGGTCATTCGACGCGGGCTACCCGCGGCCCACCCGGTGAAACCCGTGCCCGTTTGACGAACTTGTCAATGGGGGTACGTCGGGTGGGTGGAACGGCTCAGTGGTCTGGATGCGGGTTTGTTGTACAGCGAATCGGCGGCGGTACCGCTGCACGTGTGCTCGGTGCTCGAGCTGGACACCTCGACGGTTCCGGGCGGATACAGCTACGAGAAGTTCCGCACCGAACTGGCCAAACGGATCCCCGCGGTGCCGGAGTTTCGCACCAAGCTCGGCGACAGCAGCTTGAATCTCGATCATCCGGTGTGGGTGGAGGACAAGGACTTCGACCTGTCCCGCCACGTGCACCGCGTCGCGGTTCCGGCGCCCGGTGGGCGCGAGGAGCTCGCCGAGGTGTGCGGTCAGATCGCCTCGACACGACTGGACCGCACCAAACCCCTCTGGGAGTTGTGGGTGATCGAAGGCACCGGCGAGAACTCGCTGGCCTTGATGATCAAGGTGCATCACGCGGCGGTCGACGGGGTGTCGGCGGCCAACCTGCTCAACCAGCTGCTCGACGTCGAACCCGACGCGGCGCCGCCGGACCCGGTGGACGGGCCCGGTGACGCGTCGCGGCTGGAGATCGCGGTGGACGGACTGGTCCGGTTCCTGACCCGGCCGCTGCAGCTGACCCGGGCGATTCCGACCACCGCGGCCATGGTGGCCAAGACCGTCAACCGGGCGGTCACCGGCTCGGCGATGGCCGCGCCGTTCTCCGCGCCGCACACCCGCTTCAACGCGCACCTGACCGGGGACCGCAGCATCGCGCTGGCGCAGCTGAACCTCAACGACGTCAAGAAGGTCAAGAACACCTTCGGTGTCAAGGTCAATGACGTGGTGATGGAGCTGTGCTCGGGGGCGCTGCGCGGCTTCCTGGCCGACCGCGACGAGCTTCCCGACAAGCCGCTGATCGCGGTGGTCCCGGCGTCGGTGCACGGCATGACCGACCGGCCGGGGCGCAATCAGCTGTCGGGGATGTTCTGCAACCTGCACACCGACATCGACGACCCGGCCGAGCGGCTGCGGACCATCGCCGAATCCAATACGCGGGCAAAGGATCACAGCGGGTCACTGGGGCCGACGTTGCTGATCGACCTGGCGCAGAGCATCTCGCGCACTGGCTACACGTGGCTGCTGGGCGTGCTGTCGCGTGCGCCGTTGAGCAACACCGCGATCCACAACGCGGTGATCTCCAACGTCGCGGGCCCGCCCACGACGCTGTACAGCTGCGGCGCCGAGGTCAAGGCGCTGTATCCGCTGGGTCCGATCTTCCACGGCTCGGGCCTCAACATCACCGTGATGTCGCTGGCGGACACGCTCAACGTCGGGATCATCTCGTGTCCTACGCTCGTCGACGACCTGTGGGATCTGGCCGACCGGTTCGCCGACGAGTTGGAGGCGTTGGTGAGGTGCTGCTGACCTTGCGTTAGGCCGGCGTTAGGCGGGTGCGCGATCCGGGAAGCCTACGAGGCGGTCGAGACGAAAGGACAGCATGAAAGGCGGCTTCCGGTTGGGCACCCGGTTCGGGCCCTACGAGCTGCAGTCGCTGATCGGCGTCGGCGGGATGGGCGAGGTGTACCGCGCCTATGACACCGCGCGCGAGCGGATGGTCGCGATCAAGCTGCTGCGGCCGGAGATGGCGGCCGACCCCAGCTTTCAGCAGCGGTTCCGCCGCGAGTCCCGGGTGGCTGCGCGGCTGCAGGAGCCCCACGTCATCCCGGTGCACAACTTCGGTGAGATCGACGGGGTGCTCTACATCGACATGCGCCTGGTCGACGGCGCGAGCCTCAAAGAGGTGCTGCGTGCCGAGGGCGCGCTGCCGCCGGAACGAGCGGTGGCGATCGTCCGGCAGGTCGCCTCGGCGCTGGACGCCGCGCACGCCAACGGGCTGGTGCACCGCGACATCAAACCGGAGAACGTGCTGCTGACCGCCGACGACTTTGCCTACCTGGTCGACTTCGGCATCGCGCACGGCGGCGGCGAGGCGTCGGTCACCTCGACCGGCCTGGTGGTCGGCTCGAGTGCGTATATGGCGCCGGAACGGTTCAGCGGTGACCGCGGCGGCCCGGCGTCCGACGTGTACTCGCTGTCCTGCTTGCTCTACGAGACGCTGACCGGACGCGCCCCGTTCTCGGCCGGGGACCTGCGGCAGGTGATGGGTGCCCACATGTTCACCCCGCCGCCGCGGCCCAGCATCATGCGCCGCGGCGTCAACCGCGCGTTCGACGACGTGATCGCCCGCGGCATGGCCAAGACGCCGCGCGACCGCTACGCGTCGGCCGGTGAGCTGGCCCAGGCCGCGTCGGCGGCGCTGTCGGCGCCGTCACCACCGGAGGGTCCGGGGTCGACGCGCCAGTTCTCCACGGTGTATCCGAACCCCGAGGCCACTGGGTACGCGCCGTACCCGCCGCCCCCACCGCCTCCTCCTGCTTCGCCCGCGCCGGTGTCGGGGCGGCGCTTCGGCCGCGGACAGGTGGCGTTGATGGCCGCGACGGCCGTGCTGTTCGTCGCGGCCCTGGTGCTGGCCGTGGTGCTGGTGTTCGGTGGGGACACCGCGCCGACGTCGCCGCGGTTGTCCGCGCCGCCGCAGACGTCGTCGTCGGCACCCGGCACCAGCGCCGCGCCGGTGTCGGGGGTCTCGGGCACCGATGCGCAAGGCTTCGTGGGCCACACCGCGCGGTGCGCGTCGGGCAGCAGCCCGACGGCGATGATCCGGACGTCGTTGTCGCTGGCGATCATCTGCGAGACCTCCGACGGCGACCTCTACTACCGCGGTGAGCGCCTGCGCGACGGCGCGAACATCCGCATCGACAACGTGCGTCGCTCCGGGGACGGGTACGTCGCGGTCAACCCGGCCGACGGGGCGCGCTACGACGTGCAGCCCGATCAGCTCACCATCTCCAGCAACGGCAGCGTGGACTCGGCGGAACCCGCGCTGGAGTCCGGCTTCCGGTGAGCGATGCTCGGCGGCGCAAAAGTGCACTCACGGTAGTTGCCGAGCACGGATCACGACGCTGGGAACACTTTCGCGAATTCCTCACCCTCGGGGTCAGCGTTGCGGCAGGGTGGCGTCGGAACTGATGAGAGGACGGCGATGACCTCGACCACCACGACCCCGCTGCCCCGGTCCACCGCGGCGCAGACCCGCCGCGCGATCTGGAACACCATCCGCGGGTCGTCGGGCAACCTCGTCGAGTGGTACGACGTCTACGTATACACGGTCTTCGCAACGTATTTCGAAGGCCAGTTCTTCGCCGCATCGGAGAAGAACTCCACGGTGTACGTGTACGCGATCTTCGCGATCACGTTCGTGATGAGACCGATCGGGTCGTGGTTCTTCGGCCGCTTCGCCGACCGTCGCGGCCGGCGCGCAGCGCTGACGGTCAGCGTGTCGCTGATGGCGTTGTGCTCGCTGATCATCGCGCTGGTGCCGTCGCAGGCATCGATCGGCATCGCGGCGCCGATCATCCTGGTGCTGGCCCGGCTGCTACAAGGCTTCGCCACCGGCGGCGAGTACGGCACGTCGGCGACGTACATGTCGGAGGCGGCGACGCGGGAGCGGCGCGGATTCTTCTCGTCGTTCCAGTACGTGACGCTCGTCGGCGGCCACGTACTGGCGCAGTTCACGTTGCTGGTCCTGCAGTCGTTCCTGACCGACGACCAGCTGCGGGAGTTCGGTTGGCGCATCGCGTTTGCCATCGGTGGCGTGGCCGCGGTGGTGGTGTTCTGGCTGCGCCGCACGATGGACGAGACGCTGTCTGAGGACGTCATCGAGGTGGCGACAGCCGGTGAGGAACGGGCCGCCGGGTCGATGCGTGAGCTGGTGACGCAGCACTGGCGCGGGTTGTTGCTGTGCTTCCTGATCACCATGGGCGGCACGGTTGCGTTCTACACCTACAGCGTGAACGCGCCGGCGATCGTCAAGAGCACCTATACCGACGCCGCGATGACCGCCACCTGGATCAACCTGATCGGCCTGATCTTCCTCATGCTGTTGCAGCCGGTGGGCGGCATGATCAGCGACAAGGTGGGCCGCAAGCCGCTGCTGGTGTTCTTCGGGACCTGCGCCCTGTTCTACACCTACGTGCTGATCACATTCCTGCCCCAGACCCAGTCCCCGCTGGTGTCTTTCGCGATCGTCGCGGGCGGCTACATCATCCTGACCGGATACACGTCGATCAACGCGTTGGTGAAATCCGAGTTGTTCCCCGCGCATGTGCGCGCGCTCGGTGTGGGGCTCGGCTATGCGCTGGCCAACTCGGCGTTCGGCGGCACCGCGCCGCTGATCTACCAGGCGCTCAAGGAGCAGGACCGGGTGCCGCTGTTCATCGGCTACGTGACGGTGTGCGTCGCGGTGTCGTTGGTGGTGTACATCTTCTTCCTGCGCAACAAGTCCGACACCTACCTGGACCGGGAGCGCGGGTCCGCGTTCCGGGCGTGAGAAAAGGAGATCGCATTGGGTTTCGAACGGATCGACGAGCTTCTCGAAGGCGTGACCGCCGAAGGCGCGCTGCACGGCGTGGCCGCCACCGTGGTGGGTCGTGACGGTGTCCTGTACCAGGGTGCGGCCGGAGATGCGCGGCCCGACACGATGTTTCGCAATGCATCGATGACGAAGGCCGTCGCGACTACCGCGGCGCTGCAACTCGTCGAGCAGGGCCGCGTCGAGTTGGACGCGCCCGTCGCGTCGATCGTTCCCGAGTTCGGCGAGCTCCAGGTGCTCGAGGGTTTCGAGGCCGGCGAGCCGGTCCTGCGTGCGCCGAAGACGCAGGCGACGGTCCGTCAGCTGATGACCCACACGGCCGGCTGCGGCTACCACTTCCTCAACGAGAAGCTCTTCACGTACTGCACCGAGCACGGCTTCCCTAATCCGCTGGAGGGCATCAAGCAGAGCATCAGCGCACCGCTGGTGCACGACCCGGGCACGGTGTGGGAGTACGGCGTGAGCACCGACTGGGTGGGCATGGTCGTCGAGGCGGTCAGCGGCCGGTCGCTGGCCGACTACCTCGCCGAACACGTCTACGGTCCGCTCGGCATGACGGATTCGACGTTCGATCCGACCGATGAGCAGCGGGGCCGGTTGTTGCCCATCCGTTTTCGGGCGCCGGACGGCGGCCTCCTCGCCACCGATCTGGACCTGCCGGCCCAGCCGGAGTGGGACGCCGCCGGCCACGGGTCGTACGGCACCGTCAGCGACTACGGGCGCTTCGTGCGGGCCTGGCTCAACGGTGGAGAGCTCGACGGCGCACGCATCCTCAAGGAGGAGACGGTGGAACTCGCGCTGCGCGACCACCTCGACGGTGCGCCGCTGCCCAAGCTGCTGGAGCCGACCATCCCGGAGCTGGCCAAACCGGCACCTCTGCTCGATGTGCCGCAGGGCTGGGGTCTGGGTTTTCATCTGTACCTGACCGACCTGCCCGGCATGCGCAGCGCTGGTTCGGCCGACTGGTCGGGTCTGTTCAACAGCTTCTACTGGATCGACCGAAAGGCAGGCATCGGCGCGGTCATCGCGACGCAGCTGCTGCCCTTCTTCGACGACAAGATGGTCGAGACGATCCTGACCTTCGAGGCGGCGGTTTACGCCGAACTCTAGAGCGTTAGCAGGCCTCTGGCGTCGCCCTCGGCCACGGCGGTGAGAAACATCTTCCAGTACTCCGGGAACTTCGGGCCGCAGCGCCGTTGCACCAGATCGTCGATCACCCGTTGCCCCCACCGGCCGCGGAAACCGTTCTGCAGGTCGTCCGACGGCCACCACACCTGGGTGGCCCGGTCGACGACGAAGCCGTAGGTCCTGCCGTTCGCCGAGAACCCTTCCTGGGTGCGCCAGTCCTGCACGTCCGATCCCGCATCCGGCACGGGAAGATTCGCCGGCTTGACGGTGCGGCCCTCGCCTGGTGCGGCGGGCGCCTGGTCTGGGGTCGGGGGATCTCCAGGAGTCGCGCTCTCGAGGTACCCCCCACCGGCGGAGGCGACCAATTCGAGGTATGCCGCGAAGAGCGCCGGTCCCAGCGCGCCGAGGAGAGCGCCGGCGACCAACTTCGCCACGAGGACCGCGTCGGAGGGCTCCGGGGACGTGTCCCCGCCGGGAATCACCGGGGGCTCATCGAATAGGGCGCAGTGCGCGGGTGGGGACGGGTAGGGCCGGACGTCGTGCTGGCCGGGTGTGGTGTAGAGGCTGTGTGAACCGCGCGCGACATACAGGCGTGGATGGTCGTCGATGACCTCCGGTTGAATCGGTGCCGTCGCCGAACCGGCCCGCCACGCCTCGACGCTGATTACCGTGCGGCGATCGTCGTCGAACGCATGCGGCCGAAAGCCTTGTGCACCGATGGGTGCCGGCCGCAACCCCGTGTGCCCGAAGAACCTGGGCGTGAAGCTCTGCGGCGAACCCGTTTCGTCGCCTTCGAGGAGCAGCGCCATGCACTGCCAGTCACCGGCGTGACACCCGACTTCCTGTGCCTCGACGTTCGGGCAGGCGCCGGCACCGACAGTTTCCACGTGCGCAGGGAAGAACAGGTAGTAGCAGAGCAGGGCCGGATTATCCAGGCGTGCAACAATTCTGCTGAGGTTGGGGGTGGTGACTGTCGCGGCCAGTCTGCTGAGGCGGTCGGTGTCGAACACCTCGGCGTGATACCAGAAGCGGCTGGGTTCGAGGTCCGTGGCGTACCGGTCGGCGATCTCGCCACGGTCGGCGTAGACATTGACCTTGCCGGGGAACACGCCGGTGTGGTGAACCTGGTCCTTGTCCTTCCAGCCGCCCACGTCGAGGAAACGCTCGTCGTTGGGTCCGGCGGTGAGTAGCCCGGGTCCACCCAGGTAGGTCCCACCTTCGGTGGGGAGTCCTCGGAGTTGGCCGGCCGGGACCTCGGGTTGGCGCGGGAACGGTGTGCCCGGTGGCCCGCCCCACCGGCCCGGGCTGTCGAACGGTGCAGTGGCGCTCCACAATTGGGCGGCCTCGACGAACCTTTTGGTATCGGACGGGAAGAACACCTCGTCGGGATGGAAGAACAGCACCGGTTCGAAGCGGCGGGCGAGAATTTCTCTGGGATCGCCCTGGGGTGGCGGCGGTGTGACGACCGGTGCCGCCTTGATTTCCATGACGATCGCTGCGGCGTCTTCTGTTCCGGCCCAGGACCATTCGCAGGTGGAGGCGCCGACATCGGCTGCCTGGGTTTGCAGCGTCGCGCCCTGCCCCAGGTTCTGGCGCGGCATGACTTCGTGGATCTCGGTGAAGCCCGGGTCCGGGGTGACCGGACGGGCCACGTTGTTGACGAGCTCGACCACGACGGCGCCGACCGTCGCGTTGCGCAGCGGGTCCGCGGATGTCGTCAACGTCAACGTCACCGGTGAACCGGACGTTGTCCCGATCTGGCTCTGCGTAATCGCGCCCGCGCCCGCCGCCCCGTCGGTGTCAACCCCGGTGAACTCCACGATCGACCAGGCACAGAGATCCTGGGTCTGGTCGCCGAAGTCGATGGTGACCGGACCTGTGGTCGGGGCCGGTCCCATGGCGCGGAAACAGCTCAGTCGCCGGTTGACCTGTGCGCCGCCGAGCACGGTCTGCACCTGCCGCCACGGCAGACCGTTACCGGACAGCGTCGGCAGTGACGGCGTACCACCGAGGGCGGGACGGAAACTCACGACGAAAGCCAGCACCAGCGCCTGGCCGGCGGGTGTGACGATGTCGCTGTTGTAGGACAGCGCGTTCGTCACGCTGCTGCCGGAGGTGAGGGCGTTGCGGGTCACCATGCGCCGGCTCCGTCACTGAGTAGATCTGTGAACGCGGGGTCGCATGTCAGCGGCGGCACCAACGAGAGCAGCTGCTTCCAACAGGGGTCGCCGAGCAGTTCCTGTATCGCCGGTTCCTGGGTTGGGTCCACGCCCTCGGACTGCAGTGATGCGGTCAGCGACATGATGATCGGTGCGATGGCCGCGAGATCACCTGCCGCCCAGTGTTGTTGATAGTCCGCGGCGGCCTGCAGCCAGGTCGCGCGGCTCTGCGGGGAGCGGGTCAATGCGTCGGCCCCGCCGTGGTGGACCGCGGCGGCGATCAGGGCGGCGATCCGGCCCGGGCAGTCGCTGTTGTTCTGTCCCAGCGCATCGAACGCGGCGGCGAGCTGTTCGAACCACGTGGCCCAGCAATCGGCAGTGACCGGGTCCATCGGCCGGTCGATGAAGGCACGGCCGACGCGGTCCGGGTCGAGCCGCCAGACCCGCACCTCGTCGATGCGCCCCGACATGCCGGACGCAGACGGCGAGGGGGTGGTGACGAAGTCGCCGATGGCGACGACGTCGGCTGGTTTCACGGGCCACAGCGGCCGCACGATGCGTGCGACCGGGGTGCCGTCGACAGACAGTTCGACCGTCGAGACCCCGTCGTGGAAGAAGCCGAGACGCACCCACTGGCCGACCGGCAGGGAAACCGGTGGGCCGATGCCGTTGAGATCCGTTGTGATGTCCGTGTATTGGTGCGGGGATTCGTCGAACCAGCAGCCGAGGGCGCCGCTGCGCCGGTAGAAGTAGAACGAGCGGGCATCGATGAGGACGTCGATGCCCGCGGCGGTGTCGAACCGGCAGACGACCTCCCCGCGGACACCGGTCAGCGGGTTCCAGCCCGCCGTCGGGGGCACGACGATCTTCGCCCCGCTGTGGAAGAAGACTGCGCCGGATCCGAGCGTTGCCCCATCGGTGTGGAAGTCGGCGTCGACGAGGTTGACTGCGGTGCCGTGGCTTCCGCGCCGCGGCGAGTGATCGAAGATCACCCCGGGCGTGCCCTGGTAGGTGTGGTGGAGGATCAGTTCCCAGGAATCAGCCATGTGTGCCCCTGCGTCGGCCGTTGTCCACGACGCTAGCGCACAGTCGGCTGTCATTTCGGGCGTTTTGCCGCGGTAAGGCCGTCTCAGCGCTAGAGAGGAGACGTGACGACCCCGAGCACCCGAAGCCTGGATGAGATCCGCGGCGCCCTCGAGCACTGTTACGCCGCGCTGGAAGCATTGTGCGCCGACCTCGACGACGACGAGTGGCAGACGCAGTCACTGTGCCCGGACTGGACGGTCCGCGGCGTCTTCGACCACGTCGTCAGCATCGAGGCGGTTCTGGCCGGCTGGTTGCCGCAGGACGACACGTCGCTGCCGCCGTTCGACCGGGCCACGGAGTTCCTCGCCGACACCACCCCGTACCTGGAGAAGATGCGCGCGGTCTTCGACCTGCGCCGGCGCGATCTGGCCGCACTGACCAGCGCCGACCTCGACCGCCCCTCCTGGACCCCCGTCGGACCGGGCACCTACGGTCGCTTTCTCCAGATCCGCGTCTTCGACATCTGGGTGCATGAACGCGACATCACCACCCCGCTTGGCCGGGCCACCGACGACACCGGCGTCGCGGCGGAGATCGCGCTGGCCCAGGTGGAGAACTCGATCGGCTACATCGTCGGCAAGAAGGTCGGTCTGCCCGAGGGCAAAAGCCTCACGTACAACCTCACCGGACCGATCGTCCGCCAGCTGCACGTCGCTGTCGACGGCCGAGCCGCACGCGTCGACCACCTGGACCACCCCGACGTGACCGTGACGACCGACTCCACGACGTTCATCCAGCTCGCCTGCGGCCGAATTGATCCGCAGGCTCAGATCGACTCCGGAGCAGTCCGGTGGGAGGGCGACGACGCTCTTGGTGACCGCGCCGCCCGCAACCTGAGGTTCACGATGTGACTGCGCGACCTGTCTCCGTCGACTTCCACTTCGACGTCATGTGCCCGTTCGCGTATCAGACGTCGCGGTGGATCCGCGCCGTGCGTGATCGCACCGGTCTCGAAGTGAACTGGCGGTTCTTCAGCCTCGAGGAGATCAACCGTCAGGAGGGCAAGAAGCACCCGTGGGAACGGGAGTGGTCCTACGGCTGGTCGATGATGCGCATCGGGGCGCTGCTGCGCCGACACTCGATGGCCGATGTCGACGCATGGTACGAGCGCGCGGCCCGAGCCCTGCACGTCGAAGGACACAAGCCGCACGAAAAGGCCGTCGCCCGAGTCCTTCTGGATGAGATCGGCCTTGATCCCGGACTGGTCGACCAGGCCATCGCCGATCCGACGACCAGCGACGAGGTGATGGCCGACCATCAGCGCGTCGTCGACGCCGGCGGCTACGGGGTGCCGACGCTGTTCTTCCCCGACGGGCAGTGCTTGTTCGGCCCGGTGCTGATCGATCCGCCGCTGGACGAGGCGGCGGTGCGGCTGTGGGACGCCGTCGTCGCGTGGACGGAATTCCCGCATCTCTACGAGCTGCAGCGGCCGAAGACGCCCGCCGACCAGCAGGCGATCACCGAGACGCTCCGGCCGTATCTGGAGGCCAGGGACTGGGTCTCGATCAACCGTGGCAAGGTCATCAACTTCGACACGCAGCGCTGAGGGGGCCGAAATCAGCGCTCTGGGGTCGGTCGGACGTGCGGCAGAATCGCACGAGTGTTGGTCGTCGGAGATGTGGAGTGTCCCTAGTAGATCTGCCGGAGCCGCCCGGCTGGAACCGGTCGCGTGGGTTCTTCACACTTGCCGCGATTGTCGGACTCGGCGCCGCGGCGGCGTACCTGTACTGGGCCGTGACGGCCGCAATCCGCGGGGGCTATCTGACAGCCGCGGTGGCGATCGGGCCGGTCGTCTTCATCGTGTCGATGGGGGTGGCGGTGGCGATGGTACGGGCGGGTCGCATGCCTCCTCGGACAACCGCGGATGCGACGGGCTTCTGGGTGGCGCCGGACCGGCGATTCACCATCACGGTATTCATCGGCATCGTCGCGTTCATCCCAAGCGGGGTGTTGTTCACGTTTCTCGTCCCGCTGGGCTGGATCGACTTGCCGCTCAACGCGGGGATGCGAATCTTCGGATCGATCGCTTTTGGAATGGTTACCTTCATCGGCATCGCTGGGTTGATCGTCGCGGGGCGCCGTGGAGAGGCGGGTCACGTCAAACTGACCCCGGCCATGGTGGAGAATACTGACATCCTCTCGACGAGGTTGTTCGAGTGGGACGACATCGACGATGTTGCGGACCACGCGACGACACGAAAAGCTCATCGCGCGGTGGTCCTTCGACTGCGTGACGGCCGCGAAGAGATCATCTCCATGGCCGACGTGTATCTCCCGGGCGGAGCTGCGCTGTACTGGCTCGTCCGTCACTACTGGCGACATCCCGAGGACCGCGCCGAGTTGGCCGACGGCCGTGTCGCGCAGCGGCTGCGCGAGGGCCGGTTCGACCTGGAGTAGCGGTCCAGTTTCGTCCGCCGGAGCGCCGGGTAACTGACTCCGGTGTCAGGGCAGGGCGGTTCATGAGCTTCAAGGGCGCGGTGAATCGGGCCACCGACAGCCGCACCGTGGAGTGGATCGCCCGCGCCGGCTATCCCGTCAACGGACTCCTGCACGTCCTCATCGCCTACATCATCGTGCAGATCGCGTTCGGGTCCTCCGGTGACGCCGACCAGACCGGGGCACTGGCCACGCTGGCCGAGCAGCCCGGCGGAGAGGCCTCCCTGTGGATCGTCGCGTTCGGCCTTCTGGCGCTGGCGTTGTGGCGGTTGGCCGAGACGGTGCTGGGCTTACACCCCGGGGAGCACAGCTTCGCCCACATGCGTGAATCCCCACTTGTCAACCGCCTCAAGGCGTTCGGGCTGGCGCTGCTCTACATCGCGCTGGCGTTCGCGGCGGTGCAGTTCGCGCTGGGGGTGGGACGGCAGGGTACCGAGCGGGCCGAGGGCCTGAGTGCGCGGCTGATGCAGACCGACGGCGGACAGGTTGTCCTGGTGGCCGTGGGTCTGGCGATCGCCGGGTTCGGCGGCTACTTCGTCTACAAGGGGGCGTCGAAGAAGTTCCTCGATGATCTGACGGTTCCGGGTGGGCGGCTGATCATCGTGCTGGGGATGGCCGGACACGTGGCCGAAGGATTGGTGTTGTTCGCCGCTGGAACCTCGGTGATCGGCGCGACGTTTCTGCACGACCCCACGCGGGCCACCGGGCTGGACGCCGCGGTCGAGGCCATCGGCGACGTGCAGTTCGGACAGGTGATGTTGGTTGCCGCAGCCGTCGGTTTCGCGGCCTACGGCCTGTACAGCTTTGCGCTGACCCGCTACTCGCGGATGTAGCTGGTTCGCCTCGGCCGTATGCGCGAGAAGTTGCGTAACCGCTTGGCGATTTTGGCTGCGGATTTCGCCACCCCGTTACCCAAGCTGCCTCACGACGAGCTGAAGGGTCCGTCGCGCTGCCTCGTTACTCGCGGATGTAGCTCAGCAGGGCGCTTTGAACTCGAACGGCAGATCGCGGGACTGGCCCGGGGTGCCGTCGCTGCCGACCAGGGTTCCCGAGATCGTGTAGACGTCGCCGTCGACGACGGAGGCCTTCGCCTCGCCGAGGTCCGCTCCGGCCACCCCGTGGTGGTCGTCGACGCCTTCAATGTTGACGCTCGTCACCAACGGCTTCGGGCCGCCCAGCTCCACCAGCGCCCGTGCACGGGCGCCCTGGTTTCCGGTCGCGTCGATCTGTAGCAGCCATTCGCTCTGCGTGCACTTGACCGTGCGTGTCATCTGGGTGTGCCCGTCGACGGTCATCCGACCGCTCTCGGCCGACGCTTCCGTCGAGGCCGTTCCGGTCAGTCCACACCCGGCGGTCAGCGCGGCGGCAGCGACGACCGGGAGCAGTCGTCGACGGAGCGGTGACCTCGATGCGGTGGGGAGTTTCATGGAAGGCACCCGGTGAATGTAGGACGCGCCGGGCGCATCCGTCGATGCTTTAACTGGAAATTGATGCGTCGACCCCCGGTCGACCCTCGGTAAGGTTCCTGATCAGCGGTGAGGAGGGGGTTCTGATGTTTGTCGACACCGATCTGCTGCGCTGCGGGGCCCAGTTCTCCGGAAGTGCCGGCGAGATCGCTCAACGAGGGGCGGAGCGATTCGCCGCGGTCGAGTTGACGTCGGGCATCTTCGGCGACTTCGACGCGGCGCACGGACTGGACCGCACCCTGCGACGGGCACGCCAGACGCACGTCGCGGTGATGCAGGACCAGGGCGCCGGGCTCGCGGTCCTTGCGGACAAGGCCACCTCGGCCGCGGCCGTCTTCGTGCGGCAGGACGAGGTCAACGGTGCGGGTGTGCGGTCAGCGGGTCTCCGTTCGGCCTGATGACGCTGCTGCTGAGACACCTCGACGTCGGTGAGCTCACCGGTGCCGCCGGCGGCGATCCGTGGCAGGTGAACAAGACCCTGCAGTGCGGTTCACCCGGGGAGATCAGCGGACTGGCGTCGGCCTTCTATGATGCGGGTCTGTGCAGTCAGGAGACCAGCGACGAGTTCTGGGCCGCCAGGCAGCGCTTCGCCGAGGCCTGGGATCGCCAGGACGGCGGTGACCACCCGATCAACGATTCCGCTGAGGTGCGTCGGGCTACCGAGTCCCTACAGCTGAGTCGCGAACAGCTCAGCCGGATCGCTGTCGACCTGCAAGAGGTGTCGGCGTCGTTGGCCGAGGCGCAGCGCAGCGCCGACATCGCGATCAGCAACCTCGAGGTGAGGTTGCGCATGATCGATGACCAGATCGACCGGGAAATCGCGATCGCCATGGTGGAGGGCCGCACCCCGAAGTGGTCTGACCTGTTGCAGGCCGCGATCGACGCGACCGAGCAGGGCCTCCGCGAGATGCATGCCGTGCGCGACGCGTACGCCGAGCGACTCGACGCCGCACAGGTCGAAATGGCCGCCGAGGGATACCGACCCGACGGTGCATCGGCGGTGGACGGTGTCGGCGACGTTGCGACGAATCCGCACGCGCACGCCGAGGCCCGCCACTACGAACGGAGCCAACGCGGCGCAGACGAGGCGCTGGTGAACTCACCCGGTCCCTGGACACCGGAGAAGCAATCCGCTGCGGGGCGGCTGCGCGACCACGCGACAATCGACGATCCGGCAGCCGGAGTCGACGAGGTGCACCTGGCCGGCGAGCGACTCAACGATCATCGGATGGCTCAGTTCGCCGGTCCGCTGCCCGCCGACACCGTGCTTGGTGGCGACGCCCGCACCCGTGCCCAAGCGAGGCTGCAGATGCAGCAGGTCCTTGAGTCTCCCAACGCTATTCCGGGACGCACGCTCACACCGGACCAGGCGACGCGGATGCTCAATGCGTGGGAGGTCGACGGCCGCGCGATGGTCCTCGACAAACTGGCCACCCAGCTCACCCAGGCCGGCGTCTCCCAGGACGGTGCCGAACGCGCGGTCCGGGAGATTCAGAACGGGAAGTCACCCGCGCAGGTGTTGCGCGACGCCGCAGGAACATTGGCGACGTACGCCAGCGCGATGGGGGAGGGGACGAAAGCCGACGCGCGCGGTCTACCGACCGGCAGTCACTGGGGGACAGCGCCCGTCTGGTCGCACGCAGATGCGGAGGCGCTGAAGGCGTTCGGGTCAAGGCTGGGGCTGGCCGGAACCGTCGTAGACGCTTTTGCCACAGGTTACGACGTCTACAACGGCGCACCGCCAGACGAAGAATTCGCCAGGTTTGGTGGCCGCACGGCCGGTGCTTGGGTAGGAGGCTGGACCGCCGGGGCACTTTGGGGTTCGTTCGTAGGACCACAAGGGACCCTGGCCGTCGGATTTTTGGGTGCCCTAGCGGGCGGTATTGGCGGCGAGGAAGTCGTCGAATGGATGATGGGCAGGTAAAAAGAGGTGTCTAACGACGGCAAATTGCTGCTCATCATCATGGGTGTTTGCGTTGTCATAGCCTTCGGCCAGTCATTTGTCGTTGGTGACGAATCTCGGCAGCGTCGAATCTTCTGGACCTGCACCGCAATCCTCGTAGGAGCCGGTTTCCTGCTGGCCGAGGACGACTGGCGCGGTGGTCTCGTGGTGGCATTCTCACTACTGGCCGTGATGGTGCTGCACGCGTACACCCGAACCAGGTTTGTGAAGATCGGGGGCAAGGTTCGGACGTTTGGTCTGGAAGACAACCGACCGCGGCCTGCCGGTACCGATGAGGGCAGCGCCATTGATCCCGATTACGACCAGGCGCCCGACTCCTATGGTGGCTACCTCACCGCACCTAAGATGTGGTGGCTCGTCGTCTTCACGATGGCGATCTCTGCGGGCAACATCTTCGCGTTTGTCTTCAGCGACGGTGAATGGTGGGTCGCAGCAATAGGGTTGGCTTTCTTGATCTTTCTGTCTGTCATCGGCGGACTCGGTGATGCCAGTTGGGATTACAAGATCGCGCGTGGGCAGTATCTACAGTTCGCGATTGTCACCGTAATGACGGCCGGATTATTTGCGTTCCTGTACTTGATCGCCTTCCAGGCCGCGAAGCGATGGCCCGTCCGGCGCGAGCAGTCCATGGAGTATCGCGCCCACCCGCGGCATCGACGACAGGACGAATGACCATTCGACGGCTCACGCGTCGAGGACGGTAACCCCGTCGCGCCACGCGTCGAGGATGCGATTGAGGCGTGGCTGCACCTTCTGCCGCGACTCGTTGCGGTCGAAGCCGCGCAGCAGCATGTCGTCGTAGCAGGTGTCGGTATGGCGGACGAAGTCGGTGAGGGCCAGCCGCACTGAGTCGAGATCGGTTGAATCGCAACGGGCAAGACGCCCACGGCTGCGGACCGCGATGTAGTAGGCGATCGCCTCGACACGGACGGACGGGCAGCCCGGAAACTCTGCACGGATGATGTCGGCGATCTCGATGCGTAGGCGTTCGTCGACGATCGCCTTACGACGTAGTCGGTGAGGGTCGGCCAGGCATTCGCGAGCGGCCGTTTCGATCGCGACGGGTTCGGTCAGAATTCCTTGGTGTTCATGGCGAAAGCGCCGCGCGTTCCAGCGGAACACCTGGGCGGTGAGTCGGCTGGCCTTCTTGGTGCGGCGGGTCAGGGCGGCGTCACCGGGCGGTAGAAACGCCAGGTGGCCGAGTCCGGCGCACGCGGTGCAGATGCCACCGTTCTTATCCCTGAGCAACAGGTCACCCGACTCTCCGCAGCGACCGCATTCCCACGCGTGGTCAACTGCCAGGATCCCCGGCTCCGCCGACCGGATCGGCAACCGCGGTGCCGGCTCTTCCGCGCGGGCCCAGCGGATTCCGAAGATACGCTCAGCCTCCGGGCTGCGATCAGCGGTAAAGGCCAGACCGCCATAGTTGGTCTCCCACTCCAGGAGATTCTGTGCCTGAGCCCATATCCGCAGGGCATCCAACGCGTCAGCGACATCGTGGTCGTCGACACGCAGGCAGCGGTCCAGCGAGGTCACCACGCCTCGCATCCAAGCATTGAGCCGCGACGGCAGAAGCCACCCCAAACCCACCAGCACGTCGACGGGCGCGACGAAGTGCTGGTCGGCCAGCGTCGCCGCGGCGATCTCCGCGACCCGGACTTGCAGACTTGTCATAGCGATTCCGACGGTAGATCCGCCCTATGACATTCCGTGGACCGCTTACGCCAGCGGAGGCGGCGGAGGCGGGGGCGGCGGCGGAGGCGGTAGTGGCGCCGGCGGAGGCGGAGGCGGCGGAGGCGGTGGCGCCCACGGCAGAACGATCGGCGGCAGACCGGGGATCTCGATGACGTTCGCCGGCGGAGGCGGCGGCGCACCGGGCGGAGGTGGAGGCGGCGCCGCGCTCGGAGGCGGCGGCCGGTAGACCGGCGCCGGGACGAAGCCGGTGCTGGTGTTGATCGTGACGATCGAGCCGGGGATCGTCTTGCCACGCGGCGTCGTCCCGACGACGGAGCCCCGAGCAGCGCTGCTGTTCACCGCGGTCGGCTCGGGCGCCACCTGAAAACCGGCGTCGGACAACTTCTTCCGTGCGGCATCCAGTTTCAGGCCGCTCACGCTGGGCACCTCACTACCCGGGCCGCCGTCGACGTAGCGCGGATCGGTGGGCGGCATGGCTATCGGGCCGTAGTGCTCCGCGATCGGCTGCATCGCCTCATACCAGGTGCGGGCCGGTTCGGTTCCGCCGTAGAGGTCTCCGCTGCCGCACTTCCGCAGCGGGTAGGAGCACAGACCGGACGGGGTGGGGGAGTCGTCGAAGATGTAGTTCGCGGCGGCGTAGCGGTTGGTGAAGCCGAGGAAGGCCGAGGACCGGTGTGACTCGGTGGTGCCGGTCTTGCCGGCCATCGGCAGATCCCAGCCGACGGATCCGGCCGCGCCGGTGGCGGTGCCGCTGATGTGGTCCTTGCCCAGCGCGTTGGTCAACGTGTTGGCCAGCCCCTCGGGCACCGCCTGCTCGCAGGGAGCGGTCGCCAGTTCCACCTCGCGGCCGTGCCGGTCGAAGACCGCGTCGATCGGGTTCGGTGGGCACCACATGCCGCCGGAGGCCAGCGTCGCTCCCACGTTGGACAGCTCGAGCGCATTGAGTTCCAGCGGGCCGAGGGTGAACGATCCGAGGTTCTGCCGCTTGACGAAATCGGCGAGGGATTCGTGGGTGTCGGGGTCGTAGGCGCGCGCGGTGCCCGGTTCGGCGTAGGACCGCAAGCCGAGTCTTACCGCCATGTCCACCGCGCGGGGGACGCCGATCTGAGCGATCAGCTTCGCGAACGCGGTGTTCGGTGACTTCGCGAGCGCATCGGTGACGTTCATCTGGCCGGCGAACCCGGCGACGTTGCGCACACACCACGTCTTGGGCGGGCAGCCCGGGTCGCTGCTGTCGCCCAGCCCGGTGCCGCGGAACGCCTGCGGTACGTCCAGTGTGGCGCTGATGCCCAGCCCCATGTCCAGCGCCGCGGCCGTGGTGAAGATCTTGAAGATCGAGCCGGCGCCGTCCCCGACGAGGGAAAACGGCTGCGGCTGGACCGTCTCACCCTCGTTGAGGTTCAGGCCGTAGGTCCGGTTGTCGGCCATCGCGACGACGTCGTGGCTGTCCTTGCCGGGCCGGATCACGCTCATCACGCTGGCCACACCGGCGGTAGTGGGGGCGGCGACGTCATCGACGGCGGTCTTGACGCTGCGCTGCACCGTCGGGTCCAGGGTGGTGCGGATCAGGTAGCCGTTGCGTGCCACGTCCTCCTTGCTCAGCCCGGCCCGGGCCAGGAAGGCCATTGCGTACTCGCAGAAGAACGCGCGGTCCCCGGCGGCGATGCAGCCCTGCGGCAGCCGGCTGGGCTGCCGCAGCACCCCCAACGGCTGCGCTTTGGCGGCGCGCAGCTCGTCGGCCTGGGCGGGCAGGTTCTCGATCATGGTGTCGAGCACCAGGTTGCGCCGCTGCAGCGCGGCGTCGGGGTTGGTGTACGGGTCCAGGGAACTGGTCGAGCGCACCATGCCGGCCAGCAGCGCTGCCTGCTGCCAGTTCAGGTCGGCGGCGTTGATGCCGAAGTAGGTCTTCGCGGCGTCCTGCACCCCGAACGCGCCGTTGCCGAACGACACCAGGTTCAGATAGCGCGCGAGGATCTCCGACTTGGGCATCGCCACATTCATCGCCAGGGCCGCGCGGATCTCGCGCAACTTGCGTGCCGGAGTGATCTCGACGGCGGCGCGACGCTCGGCGTTGGTCTTCGCCGTCACCAGCAGGTTGAAGTTCTTGACGTACTGCTGCTCGAGCGTGGACCCGCCCCGGGTGGACAGGTCGCCCCGCAGGTAGCCGGCCAGCCCGGTCAGGGTGCCCTGCCAGTCGACGCCGTTGTGTTCGGCGAAACGTTTGTCCTCGATCGCGACGATAGCCAGCTTCATCGTGTTCGCGATCCGGTCGCTGGGCACCTCCCAGCGGCGCTGCTCGTAGAGCCACGCGATCGGGGTGCCCTCGACGTCCACCATGGTGGACACCGCGGGCACCTCACCCTCGATCAGCTGTGTGGATTCCTCACTGGCAGAGGCGGATACGCGCATGATCGCCGTCCCCGCACCGCCGACGAGCGGGAACATCAGCGCCGCGACGAGCAGCCCGGCCAACAGGCAACACCCTGCCAGCTGGGCGACCACCACCCCCGGTGTGCGACGGCTGTCGCGCATGACGCCAGCCTAAAGCGATGACGGGTGTCGGCGGGGTGGATCGGGCGGGATGATTGAGGCCGGCAATTACACCGCAGCGTGCGATCCGATGACCCCGCTCCGTGAGTCATCGGTTGCGCAGGCGGTTCGGCCGGCGGGTAACATCGCGTCATGTCGCTGGGGGAGGGGCAGGTGTTTGCCGGCTACACCGTCGTGCGCCGGCTCGGCAGCGGCGGAATGGGCGAGGTGTACCAGGTCGAGCATCCTCGACTGCCCAGGCGCGACGCGTTGAAGCTCCTGACAGCAGACGTTGCCGAAAACCCGAGTTTCCGGGAGCGCTTCTTGCGCGAAGCCGACCTGGCATCGACGTTGTGGCATCCGCACATCGTTGGTGTGCACGATCGCGGCGAGTGTGACGGCCAGTTGTGGATCTCGATGGACTTCGTCGACGGCGAGGATGCGGGGAGCTTGATTGCCCGCAAGTACCCAGTCGGCATGCCGGTTGAGGAAGTGGTGACGATAGTGGAGGCTGTCGCATCGGCCCTGGACTATGCCCACACCAAGGGTCTGCTGCACCGCGATGTGAAGCCCTCCAACATCCTGCTTGCCCGCCGGGAGGATAACGGACCTCAGCGGGTTCTCTTGACCGACTTCGGTATTGCGCGGTCAGTGGACGACAACAGCGGCCTCACAGACACCAACATGACGGTTGGGACTGTCGATTACGCGTCTCCCGAACAACTGATGGGGCAAGAACTGGATGGCAGAGCTGATCAGTACTCATTGGCCGCGACGGCGTACCACCTCCTGACGGGGTCGCCGCCGTTTCGCGACTCAAATCCAGCGGTTGTGATCGGACGGCACATCAAAGCGTCGCCGCCTGCACTCTCGGCCACCCGATCCGAGCTGGCCCCTCTTGAGGACATCATTGCGGCGGGACTCGCGAAAGACCCCGACCATCGCTACCCGACTTGTACCGATTTCGCTTTGGCGTTGCGGGATCGAGCCACCGACGAATCCGAACTATCAGCGGCATCAGCTGCAACGGGGATCGCGCCGATCGGTCCGGGACATCCCGCGACAGGTACACGAATGCTGGCTCCGGGGTGGTATCCAGATCCGAATGAAGCCACGCGTTCCCTGTATTGGAACGGCCGCGAATGGCATTCCGCAAGTATCCCGAAAACTGCTGGGGCAGAAGACGAGGACGTAGCTTCACGTAGCACAGGCCGGACGATGGCATTGCCTGTCCTGACAGCTTCCGTGTTGGTGCTCGCGCTGGTCGCCGTGAGCTTGGCCATCTACCTGGTTGTTCGAGAGCGATCGAGTGAACCGACACCGAACGCGACACCCGCGCCGTCATATGTTGAACCATCGATGCCACCACCGACGTCGCCGACAACAACCTCTCCGACCATGACTCAGACGCCACGGCCCACACTTGTGACGCCAGCACCGCCAGTCCCTACCTCTCCCACAAGAGTCCTCTACTGGGAAGCGACGATCGTCGGCACCTGCGATGAGGGCGGCTCGTGTGGCGTCAAGCAACGAGCTGCGCCTTATGTGGAGGCAGACCGACTGTATCGCAACGACTTACAAGACGGCATGAGCGTACAGGTAGGCTGCTACACCCTGGGAGATTCCCGCGCCAGCAGCGGGCATGGTTCGAGCAGCATCTGGTATCGACTCCTCAACGGTGCCTAAGTGAATCTCGTGTACACCACACTAAAGAGACCGATCGGAATGCCGGAGTGTTGAGCACGAGGCTGAGGTGCGGGGCCATCCTTTCAGTCATGCCCCTCGTTCTGGGCGGTGCCGCAGGATGCGGGATGTCATCCCCGGAGACTGCGGTGGCATCCTCCACGCCGACACCCAGCAGCACCGTGAGCTCACCGGCAAAGGGTGAGCCAGTGCCGACTGCCGTGCCGGCCGGGTGGCAGGTTCTGGGTCAGTCTGTCGAAGGCAGGCCGATCCGGGCGATGACACTCGGACAAGGGCCGCGCAAAGTGCTGTTCATCGGAGGCATCCACGGTGACGAGAGCGAAGGGACGGTCACAACTGCGGAGTTGCCCGCCGAATTTCAGGCATCGGGACTGTCCGATTCCGTCACGCTGACGATCATCGAGGACGCGAACCCCGACGGCCGCGCAGCAGGTACGCGGGAAAATGCGCGTGGGGTGGACGTGAACCGCAACTTCCCGGCGTCCAACTTCAACGGTGCAGACCCCTCCAACGGCCCAGAGCCGCTTAGTGAGCCAGAAGCACGCGTCGTGGCAGAGACGATCAACGCGATCGCCCCCGAGCTCGTCATCGTCGCGCACTCTTGGTCCGGGCGGCAGTTCATCAACTTTGACGGACCGGCACGCGAGATGGCCGAGCGCTTCGCAGCGGCAAGCGGAATGCAAATAGAAGAATCGAACGCGTTCGCTCCGACTCCGGGATCCCTCGGTTCCTACTTCGGACGAGACCGGGGGATACCGATATTGACCATCGAAGTCCTCAAAGGCTCGGACCCGGTGTCTGTCTGGGAGCAGGTTCGTCCAGGCTTGATCGACGTTATGCGCGGTTGACTAGAGGAGTCCAGCCTCGATATCGGCGACAGCCTGCAAAGCCTCGGCGCCACAGGCTGTGAAAAGTTCGACAGGCCCGGCGGCCAGCAGCCCGTCCACTCTGCTTTGTAGATCGCCTGATGTCACGTGGGAGTACAGAGTTGAACCGGGGCATGCGGTGTCGGCGGTCGCATCCCGATGACCCGCGAGCGTGCTGGTGGAGATGCTGTACCGCTGAGCCGCCCACGCGCAAACGAGCGCCGCACCGTTGAGTTGTTCCTCGGTGACTTGTTCCTCGTCGAAGTTTCCTTCGCACAACACGAGGAAGTGTCCGGTCGGGTCATAATTCGTGGCGGTGTCCCCGACCAATTCGGGGTTCCGCAACTCGTAGATATTTCCGTTCCGGTCCACGCTGTAGTGGTACGCGATGTCGATCCAGCCGTGCGTGTCCTGGTGGTACTGCTGGTGCTGACGGAGGCGGCTAGGTGCGTTGCTGTTGGCGCCGAGGGTTACGGCTGTGTGGTGGATGGTCAACCGGTTCGGCGTGTGCGGGATCCCGCCGGGTCGCGCCGGCCGCGCGCCCCAGGCGTCGCGGCAGAGGATGAGGCGAGACATTGGCTCCACCATTGGTGTGCTGGCCGGAACGTCAGGTGGTGGTGGCGCTGGCATCGGTGCTGCCGACGGTGGCGGTGGCTGAGGCGAGCTGGTGGGCGAAGTCGGCTGGGCGGCCGTAGTGGAACGCGCACAGGCGCCCAGTGTGGCTACCGTCAGGCCAACGGTTCCCGCCAGCCGGAGTAGGCGACGCCGGTCGAAACTGATACCACCGTCGTCAGGTACCGGCGGTGGCGCTTCCATAGCGGCAACCATACGCACATTTCGGCGGTGGATGCAGTAGTTCCGATCAAGCCGTGGGCCCTTTGCCTGTGTTGATCAGAAATTAGTTTTGTACGATTGGGCATGCCCTTGAGAGAAGGTGCGGAATTTGCTGGTTACAGCATCATCCGCCTCCTGGGCAGCGGGGGGATGGGCGAGGTCTATCTAGCGCAACACCCTCGGCTGCCCCGACTGGAAGCGTTGAAGATCCTCCCGCAATCGGTGAGCGCAAACGCGGAGTTTCGCGAGCGGTTTGCACGCGAGGCGGACATGGCTGCTGCCCTGTGGCACCCCCACATCGTCGCTGTCCACGACCGCGGTGAGTGCGACGGCCAACTGTGGATAGCGATGGACTACGTGGAGGGAGCGGATGCAGCGCGATTGATTCGCGACCGCTACCCCTACGGAATGCCGGCGAAGGACGCGCTCGAAATCGTTTCGGCGATTGGCGACGCACTCGATTATGCCCACGAGCGTTATTTGATGCACCGGGACGTCAAGCCCGCGAACATTCTCATCGCCCAAGGTCGGGCGGGTGACAGAAGAATCCTGCTGGCAGATTTCGGAATTGCCAAGGCAGTCAATGAGAACCACGGGTTGACCGCCACCAACATGACCGTTGGCTCTGTGGCCTACGCGGCGCCGGAGCAGTTGCGGGGCGACCGCATCGACGGCCGTGCAGACCAGTATGCGTTGGCCTGTACCGCATTCCACCTCCTTACTGGACGCCAGCCCTTTGTCAACTCGAATCCTGCCGCGGTGATCGGCAGCCATATTTCTGCCACTCCGCCGTCATTGAGCAGCGTCCGCTCAGACCTGGCCTCCATGGACGGAGCGATGAATAGGGGGCTGGCCAAGAGTCCTTTGGACCGTTTCGATACTTGCCGGGAGTTCGCGTTGGCGCTGGGCCACGGGGATGCGGCATGGGCCGTCTCCACCGCGGGCACGCAGATGGCGCTCAGCACTTACCCGCCTGCACCCCGTGGTACCGAGCCACAGCTTCCCGTTGCCTCGTCGACGACGTCCAGCAGATCGATGAACAGCGCCGCCGTAGTCGTGCTTGCCGTTACCGCGCTCCTGGCCGTCGGCGTCATCGCGTTCGTCGGCGCTAAACTGGCTCAGCAGACCTCACCCCAACAATCAGCCGGTCCGACGGAATCGCCAGGCCCCGCCTGGGATGAGCGGGAGCCGTCAGTGATACCGCCGCCTCGTACGGAGACGGTGACGGAGACCGCGACCGTAAACCCACCGCCGGCGGCACCGCCTCCGCGGCCCCTGCCACCCCCGTCACGGACCGCAGCACCTTCCGCCCCGGCAGGTGATCTGGGGTTGCGTACCCCCATGAGCCGACCGCTGTGCAACGGCCAAGGGATCGTGGTGCTGGGTAACGTCACGACCCCTGGTCAGTACGCGCAGGGCATCCAGGATCTTCTGAATAGATACCCAGGGGCGTCGTACCTGCGCACAGACCAATCCTGTCCGTCCCTGCGTCAAGCAGATGACGAAGGGGATCCGATCTACGCCGTCTATCGCACGGCCGGATTCTCGGCGGCGGAAGTTTGTCGAGGTGTGCGCGCGGCGGGTGGCGGCGCTTATGGGAAATGGCTCGATTACACCACCCCGCCGAGCTACATCATCCCGTGCTGAGCGGTCCTTACATGGCCGCCGAGATGAGCGAACCGCCCGCGACGCCCCGCTGCGCGCGGTAAGCAGGAAGCCGTGGCTGCGGGAATGTTCGTGGGTCGGGTCGGTGGGTTGGCGGTGGCTCTGGGTATCGGGGCGGCGGTCCTGGCGGGGACGGGCGCCGCGCTCGCCGACGACGGCGGCGGTGCGTCGGACACGTCGAGCGGAACGTCGCAGACCTCGGATGCCGGGCCGCGGTCGTCTGACACGACCTCCGCGCGGCAAGCATCGTCCGAGCCGCGCGCGAAGAATAGGTCAGCTATTGCGGGCGCTGCTGCCGACCAGGCGTCGTCGGGCGAGCGCGGGACGAGCCGCTCGGTGGATACCGATGAGTTGGACGACGGTGACTCGATCGAGGCGCAGCTCAGCGAGTCGGTGGACGCCGAGACCGTCGCCGCCTCGGCACCGGAGTCCGATGTCGTCACCACAGAGATCTCCTCGGTCGTGCCCGCGGATGTCGGGGACGGCGAGGAGCCCTCCGAACCGGCGCAGTCGGCTCTCGCGCTCACAACGTTGGCCAAGGCGCGAAGCAGAGCAGACGAGGATGTCCCGGCGGAGGTCGCCGCGCAGGCGACAACCAGTGTGGCCGCCGACGAGTACGAGCTTCCGACCGACGTCTCGGTTCGTGAGGTGAGGGCACCGCTGGAATGGCTGCAGGAGGTCCCGGTAGTCGGGCGGTTCGTGGTGACGCCGATCGTGCATCTGCTGCACGCGATCCCGTTCGTCTCCGAGATCGTGCATCCGCTGATCGGCTTCCCCATCGACCACACGGCGGCGCCCAGCACGCCACGGGCGCGCAGCGTGAAGGTGACGTCGTTCGACGGCACCGAAATCTATGTGCACTTCATGCCGGCCAAGGGGTTGGCGGCCGGGAAGTCGGCGCCGACGGTGCTCAACGGTCCCGGCGTCGGGCTGCCGGGTGCGACCACGTTGAACAATCGGCTCGACAGTTTCCTGCCTTACGACGTGGTCGGGGTCGGGAAGTTGCGCAGCGAGGGCTACAACGTGGTCAGCTGGGATCCGCGGGGGGAGTGGAACTCCGGGGGGCGGATGGAGTTGCAGTCGCCAGATTTCGAGGGCCGCGACATCTCGCACATCATCAGTTGGCTGTCGACGCTCGACTCGGTGGCGAAGGTCGACGGTGATCCGAGGATCGGGATGGTCGGGGTCTCCTACGGCGGTGGGGTGCAGTTCTCGGCCGCGATCGTCGACCGTCGTATCGATGCGATCGTGCCCACTGTCGCGTGGAACAGCCTGGTGGACGCGATCTTTCCGCGGCAGGCGGTCAGCAGTGTGTGGGGGACATTCCTGAGCGCGCTGCTGACGATCACCGGGGCGCGGCCCAACGAACGGGTGCTGCCGGCGGTCATCGGGGCGGTACTCACCGGCAAGGCCAAGCAGTCCGACATCGACTTGTTCAACAGCCGCAATCACGCCGACCGGCTGGGTGAGATCACCGCACCGACGTTGTTCATGCAGGGCACGGTGGACACCCTGGTTCCCCTGGCGCAGGCGGACCTCAACGCGCGGGCGCTGATCAAGGCGGGTACCACGACGAAGGTGGTGTGGTTCTGCGGTGGCCATGGTGCGTGTCTGAGTAGCCGCAACGACGGCCAGGTGGTGTGGCGCGAGACGATGGAGTGGCTGAACCGCTACGTCAAGGGAGACGAAACCATCGACACCGGACCGCAATTCGAGTGGGTCGACCAGCGCGGTGACTGGTACTCCTCCGATACGTATCCGGTGACGACGGGTGAGCCGGTCACCGCCGTCCTGGGGCGCAGCAAGCGCATCGGTTACCTCCCGCTGATCGGTGCGTCGGGACCCAATCCGTGGGTGATCACCCGGGGTCTGGTGCCGGCGATCATGGGGCTGCCGTCGGCGGCGCCGGCGCTCAACGCGGTGAATCTGCGGGTGCCGAAGGCCACCGAGTTCACCCACCTGATCGGCGCCCCGGAGCTGACGCTGACCTACTCGGGCACCGGCAACGCCAAGCACGTCTATGCGCAGCTGGTCGACAACCGGACCAAGCTGGTGCTGGGCAACCAGGTGACGCCGATTCCCGTTGTGCTGGACGGTGAGTCACGCACTGTGACGTTCTCGATGGAACAGATCGCGCACACGCTGCGGCCGGGGGAGTCGCTGACGCTGCAGCTGGTGACCTCGGCGTTCCAGTTCGTGAACTTCTACTCGTGGGGGGCGATCCAGGTGGAGGGGATGTCGCTGGAGTTGCCGACGTTGGCGGGGGCTGAGGTGGTGGAGGTGGCGGCATGAGAAGAGGTTCGCGGTCCCGCCGATTTCAGTACATCCCTCTGTCGACTGGGGGCGGCAGTGAGTTCAGGTGATCGGTTTCGCGCTTTGGATGACGTTCTGTTCGAACGAATCCTTGCGGTCGTCGCTCCAGGAGACGAGATCTACACGCTGACGTCGAAGCGTCCCAATCGCATCGTTTCGATCGATCGCTCAGGAATCGGCGTTGAGACACTGCGATCAGAAGGCCGTGATTCGGGACCACAGCTCGTACCGGCATGGATGATCAACGAAGCGTGGATGCATCTCCGTCGCCATGGCCGGCTGAGTCAGAAGGAATTGCTCGATGACCTCAACGTGAAGCGGTCAGCCTTTGTGTGTGCCTTGCTGTCGCAGTTCCGCGACGTCGCGGTCATCTCAACCCAACCGACGGTCCTCGAGCTCGTGAGCCAATAGGCAACAACGCATCAAGATTCACCGTCTTGGAGACGCTGTTCGAGGTGTCGCATCACTGATGGATTGGCGATGGTGTGCTTCTCGTCATGGTCAAGTCCCCGGAAGTGGTGTAGTGCTGCGTGATCCGGTGGGTTAGGCGGTCAGGGCGGGCATGTCGTCGGCTCCTATTTCGGGGTTGTCGTTGGTAATGGTGGTCAGGCGGCAGCGGGCGAGGATGTCGAGGCCGAGGTAGCGGCGGCCTTCGGCCCATTCGTCGTTCTGTTCGGCCAGCACGGCGCCGACGAGACGGACGATGGCGTCGCGGTTGGGAAAGATGCCGACGGCGTCGGTGCGGCGGCGGATCTCTTTGTTGAGTCGTTCGGCGGGGTTGTTAGACCAGATCTGGGTCCAGACGTCTTTGGGGAATGCGGTGAAGGCCAGAATGTCTTCGCGTGCAGCACTGAGGTGTTCGGCCACCGCGGGCAGTTTGTCGGTGACGTAGTCGATGAGCCGGTCGAACTGCGCGGCCACCGCTGGGGCGTCGGGTTGGTCATAGACGCTGTGCAGCATGGCTTTGACCGCCGGCCACATGCTCTTGGGGCAGATACTCATCAGGTTGGCCGCGTAATGGGTGCGACAACGCTGCCAGGCCGCTCCGGGCAGGTTCGCCGCGATCGCCTCGCGCAGGCCTGCGTGGGCGTCGCTGGTGACCAGCCGGACCCCGGCCAGCCCGCGGGCGACCAGGTCGGCGAAGAACTCGTTCCAGGCCGGGCCGGTCTCGCTGGTGACCACCCGCATGCCCAGGACCTCGCGGTGTCCGTCGCCGTTGAGGCCGGTGGCCAACAGCACCACCCCGTTGACCACCCGGCCGCCTTCGCGGACCTTCATCGTCAACGCATCCGCGGCGACGAAGGTGAACGGACCAGCCGCATCGAGCGGGCGGTGGCGGAACTGTTCGACGTGCTCGTCGAGGTCGGTGGCCATGCGGCTGACCTGCGATTTGCTGAGCGAATCGATGCCCAGGGTCTTGACCAGCTTGTCCATCCGCCGCGTGGACACGCCGGCCAGGTAGCAATCGGCGACCACGGTGATTAACGCCGATTCGGCCCGCTTACGGCGTTCGAGGAGCCATTCGGGAAAGTAGGTTCCCTTGCGCAGCTTGGGAACCGCGACGTCGATGGTGCCCACCCGGGTGTCCAGGCCGCGGTGACGGTACCCGTTGCGCTGGGCGCGGCGCCCCGGTGTGGGTTGGCCCCATTCGGCGCCGACGACGGCATCAGCGTCCGCGGAGAGCAAGGCGTTGATGACCGTCTGCAGCAGTGAGCGCATCAGATCGGGAGAAGCTTCGGACAGGGCCTCGCCAAGAAGGCCTGCAGGGTCGACAATGTGGGGTGCGGTCATCGTGATGCTCCTCGAGGATTCTGTGGAAGGTTGACTCGAAGGACGCTTCTATGTTTGTCAATGGGTGGTTGAGGCGTTGAGCGCGCGATAGAGTTCGCGGGCGGTGTAACGCTTGAGTGCGCGGCGGATCTCGTTGTCGGACTTGCCGCGTGCTCGGCTGGCAGCAATGTAGGCGTGAGTGCGGGGGCACATTCGCCACCGTGTCAACACAATGTCGTGCAGCGCGCGATTGAGCTGCCGGTCGCCGCCACGGTTGAGTCGGTGCCGGTGGGTGCGGCCGCTGCTGGCTGGGACCGGACTGACTCCTGCTAGGGCCGCGAACGCGGCTTCATTGCGGCAGCGGCGCTGATGCGACCAGGACACGATCAACTGGCCGCCGCTGACCGGGCCGACGCCGAGTCTGTCCTGCAATCCTGGAGCGAACACCTCGACCAACTCAGTGAGCTGGCGCTTGTTGTCTGCCAGAGCGCGGGCACTGTCACGGATCGCCGAAGCCAAACGTCGCGCTTCCTGTCGACGGACCCGCGCCTCGGTCGACTCGCCGCGGTGGCCGCGCCGGCGCACGATGACGCCGAGGTTGTGTTCAGACATCGTCAGACGGGCGAGCAGCCGATCGTTATCGTCGCCGGTGAGCAGCAGCGCCCGGAGCCGATTGATCTGTGCGGTACGCGAGACAGTCAGGTCACAGCGTGCACCAAGAAGAATGCGGATGGCTTCGCGGTCACCGTCGCTGCGCGGCAGCGGCTTTCGGGCATCGTCCATCCGCAACACCTCCAGCGCGGCAAGCCGGGCATCGATCGGATCGGACTTGCCGCGGCGGCGATGACGCCGACGGGGGCACTCGACCTCGACTACGACCAGTCCGGCGTTGGCGAGAACACGAGCAAGCCCGACTCCGTAGCTGCGTGTTCCCTCAAGTCCGGCGACGAGGCGAGGACCTGGCGCATGATCGGTGATCCAGACCAAGGCTTCGGCGAATCCCGAAGCGTTGTTGTCGATGGTCAGGGTTGCGATAGTCGTGCCGTTGGGCGCGGTCATTTCCAATGCATGAGTGTCTCGGTGGGTGTCGCCACCGATGACAGCGTCCACCGTTTCTGCCACCATTGCCACGGCCCTTGTGCTCCTCTCTGCGTACGGGTCAGGACGGCACCGGCCTGGAGCAACCACTCGGCGGCATATCTGTGACGGGTCACGTGCCACGACAGCACGGACAGGCTTCTGATCAGGCCAGCAGGTGGAGCGGGCCGGTGCCGACGCCAGCAACGACGGGTCCTTCGCATGGCACACCAAAGCGGTGGCCAAATCACGCGTGAGTCAGTCCCTGGCATCGACACCGATCCTGACAGCGACTCAACAGCCGAATCGCTACAGCACACACTCACAGATCACGCGGTGGCCGCTTTACGTCCATCACCAACACGATGACGAACCCAGCAACCGCGCTACACCACTATGCGGGACTCAACTCTCGTCATCTGCACCATGAAGCTCCCAGCGGGACTTCGAATGCTCGACTACGACGGTGTGCATGGCGTCGACACCAATGAGCATGCCGCGTGTGAACAACAGACGTCCGTGCTGTCGTGCCTCTTGGCGCGTGGGCGGCCGCATTGAGGTGCAGGCGTGACAGAGCAATGTGCCGATGGACGGTTCGCGGACGCATCGTTTGCAGATCGAGGCCCCGCAGCAGTCGCAGGCAACCATCCCGCCAACGCAGAGAGCGCAACACTTTGTGGCAGTACCTGCATTCGGCGTATGTAGCGCCGAAATGACCCTCGCGGTCGATGAAGCCCGAGTCCAAGAGTTGGCGTGTGCTTTGGTCGACCCTTCGGGCGTCTGTCTCACCGGGGGCAAGCGCCACGTCGTAGCGCCACTCTCGGCCGTGGTCGACGGTGACCATTTGCATTACCGACGCACCGATGTCGAGGGCATGCTTTGCCGCTTGCGGGACCACATTCTGTAGGGACAGCCGCAGGGCATCCGGTAGAACCCGAAGCTGCGGAACTAATGGCTTCGTGTCGGGGGCCCATGCGGACAGTGCCTCCGCTGTTGCATCTTCGGATGCTCTCGGAGCTCGCCGCAGGTGGCCGCTCGGGGTGAAGTCGCGCGATGTCGTCCTCGCATTCGAGATGACCGACAGCCGGATCCTTTGATCTGTATGGGTTCAGGACATCTTTGACCGTTTGTCATCGGGACATCGTTTACAGGCAACCCGTGCCTGCCACGGTCTGGTGGTGGTCAATCCAGAGGTTCCCGAATCTGATTCCGATGTTGCGGCACGTGTCACCGTTGAGATCCGTCTGCGTGCCGTCACTGAAGTCAACGACGGCGCACCCGTTGGTGAGGTAGCCGAACGGTACGGCGTCACGCGGCAGACGGTCACGGCGTGGCGCAAGCGCTACGAGGCCGGTGGTCTGGAGGCTTTGGCCGATCAGTCGCGTCGCCCACATTCCAGCCCGGGCCGGATCTCTCCCGATGTCGAAGCGTTGATCTGCGAAATGCGCCGCCACCATCGACGCTGGGGTGCCCGACGCATCGCGTACGAACTGAAGCTCGAAATCGGCAGACAAGCCCCGTCGCGATCGACGACCCACCGCGTTCTGGTGCGCAATGGTCTGGTGAATAGCCAGGAGCAGCAACACAAACGAGTCTACAAGCGGTGGGCACGCGAAGCGCCGATGCATCTGTGGCAACTCGACATCGTCGGCGGGGTGTTCCTGGTCAACGGCCGCGAGCACAAGATGCTCACCGCCATCGACGACCATTCTCGGTTCGTCGTCGCCGCAACCGTCCTACCTGTGCCGTCCGGTCCTGCTGTGTGTGATGCGTTCCTGGCCGCAATCGCCCGCTGGGGTGCACCATTCGAAGTGCTCACCGACAACGGCAAACAGTTCACCGGCAAGTTCACCAGGCCATTACCGGCCGAGGTCCTCTTCGAACGGATCTGCCGCGACAACGGCATCACCGCCCGATTGACCAAACGACGCTCACCAACGACCACCGGCAAGGTCGAACGCTTTCACAAGACGTTGCGACGCGAACTCCTCGA
Organism: Mycobacterium sp. pV006; assembly: GCF_041287115.1. Lineage (NCBI taxonomy): Bacteria > Bacillati > Actinomycetota > Actinomycetes > Mycobacteriales > Mycobacteriaceae > Mycobacterium > Mycobacterium sp. pV006. The sequence goes on from NZ_JBGGKT010000016.1 coordinate 107,956, forward strand.
CGAGACAGGCGCATTCGATTCGATCGAGGCCGCGCAGGCAGCCATCGACGAATGGGTTCACGCCTACAACACTGTGCGGCCCCACCAATCGCTGGACATGGCTACGCCAGCGAGCTTGTTCCGCAGCCGAGTGACCGATCCGGAACTGCACCCGGCCGCTGACGTCAGCCGCCCCGACGAGCCGGCCAGCCCCATTCCGCTGATAACACCGCCGAACGTCCGCAGTGGGCCGCTGCCGATCGAAATGGAGGCCCGTGTGCCGCCGTCGGGCGTTGTGGTGATCGCGGGTCTGCAGCAGCTCTGGGTCGGCAAGAACTACGCAGGGCTGACGGTGACGCTGTGGATTCACCTGACCAGCATCCACATCCTGCTCGCCGACGAGGTGATCAAGACCGTCTCCTCACGAGTGACCACCGCCGACCTCAAACGCCTGTCACTGCGCGGAGTTCGAGCCGGGCGACCCGACCCCGCCGAGCCCGCGCCACCCGGTACCCGCTCCAGCAGAGGAACGACGCCCGTCGAACTCGAGCGCACCGCCAGCCGAGACGGCATCGTCGTTGTCCGCGGTCAGGAGCTGGCCCTGGGAACCGGTGGAGAAATTGTCAAGACCTGTGGATTGGGGTGTTTCAGGCGACCTCCGTTCCGGTGCGCTCGTCACCGTTTGAAGGCGG
>NZ_JBGGKT010000017.1:0-79484 GCF_041287115.1 Mycobacterium sp. pV006
GGACGCTGACAGTCAGCGGCATGGCATCGACGCCCAGAACAGGGAAAACATCGAATCTGTGCGTGTGAGTTGCGGATAAAAGGTGGTCGATCTGGACCGCTGCGCCGGTCTGTGCGCCGCGCACGAACGGCACCGTCGCGTTGGTGTACGGGTCCAGCAGCGTTCCGGTGGCCACCGCCGTCGGGCACCGCGAGATCGCGACGTAGGTCTTGTCGAGCAGGTCCCGCTCGAGGATGTCGTTGCGGGTGTCGCAGCCGTTGCGGCCGCCGGGTGCAGAGGTCTCGTCGGTCCAGGACTCGCCGAACGCGTCGCGCCGGTAGTCGTGGCTGCGCACGCGGGCCTCGACCTGCGCGAGGCCGCCCAGTACGTCGGTGCCCGGCGCGACGGTCGGCAGATCGGCGTGCGCGATGTATTCCGACGGCCGCCCCGCGGTGGTGGTGACCTGGTAGGCCACGATGACCGACAGCACCGTGGCCACGGCCAGCCACAGGAGGTGTCTGCGGGTCACGACATGTCCAGGAATGCCACGCGGTCGGTGTCGGTGAACGGGGCCGACAGCATCGTCATGCCGGGATGTTCGGGATCGGACCGGTAGACGGTTTCACACAGTTCGCGCGCGGCCAGGATGATGTCGAGGTGGTGGGCCAGCGACAGGAACCGCAGCGACACCGCGCGGCCCGACTGGTGGTAGCCCAGCACATCGCCCTCGCTGCGTTCCTGCAGGTCCAGATCCGCCAGGGCGAAACCGTCCAACGTGCCGGCGACGGCCTGAAGGCGTTGTCCGGCTTTGGAACTCTCCGGCAGGTTGGTGGCCAGCAGACACAGGCTCGGGTGGGCGCCGCGCCCGATCCGCCCGCGCAGCTGGTGCAACTGGCTGATGCCGAACCGGTCGGCGTCCATCACGACCATGACGGTCGCGTTGGGCACGTCCACCCCGACCTCGATGACCGTCGTGCACACCAGCACGTCGATGTCACCGGCGCGGAACGCGGCCATCACCGCGTCCTTCTCGTCGGCGGGCAACCGGCCGTGCATGAGCCCCAGCCGCAGTCCCCGCAGTGGTCCGCGCTGCAGTCGCTCGAACAGCTCGACGACGGTCACCGGCGGCGGGCCACCGGACTGTGCCTGCGGGGCGGACTTTTTCGCGGACTTGGCCCTGTCCGGTTCCTTGTCGGAATCGATGCCCCCGGGTTGGTCGCCCTCGTCGATGCGGGAGGCCACCACATAGGCCTGCCGGCCCTCGCGCACCTCCTCGGCGATGCGGGCCCACGCGCGATCCAGCCAGGTCGGCTTCTCCCGGGCGAAGATGGTCCGCGTGGTGATCGGCTGACGCCCGCGGGGCAACTCCCGCAACGTGGAGGTCTCCAGATCGCCGTAGACCGTCAGCGCGACGGTCCGCGGGATCGGGGTCGCCGTCATCACCAGAAGATGCGGGGTGATGCCCTCAGGAGCCTTGGCGCGCAGGCGATCTCGTTGCTCCACCCCGAACCGGTGCTGTTCGTCGACGACCACCATGCCCAGGCGGTCGAACTCCACCGCATCCTGCAGCAGCGCGTGTGTCCCGATCACGATCCCGGCTTCCCCCGACGCGACGACCGCACGCACCTCGCGCTTCTGCGCGGCCGACATCGATCCGGTCAACAGCGCGACCCGCGTCGCGAGCTCCGCTCCGCCCAACTGACCCGCCATGGCCAGCGGTCCCATCATCGCGCGGATCGACTGGGCGTGCTGGGCGGCGAGCACTTCGGTGGGTGCGAGCAACGCGCACTGGTAGCCGGCATCGACCATCTGCAGCATGGCCAGCAGCGACACGATGGTCTTGCCCGAGCCGACCTCACCCTGCAGCATCCGGTTCATGGGCCGGGACGCGGCCAGTTCCGCCGACAGCACCTCGAGCACCTCGCGCTGACCCGCGGTCAGGTCGAATGGCAACTGCGCGCCCATCGCCGACGCCAGACCGTCGTCGCGCGGCGGTGCGACCGGACCGGTGCCGTGCAGTTCGCGGTTCCGCCGCACCACCAGGCCCCACTGCAGGCCGATGGCTTCGTCGTAGGTCAGCCGGGTGATCGCGCGGGTCCGGTCCCGCTGATTGTCGGCGAGGTGAACCGCACGCAGCGCATCGTCTTCGGCCATCAGATCGTGTTCGCGCACAAACCAATCCGGCAGCGGTTCGGGTACCGGGTCCAGCACCGCGAGGAGCTGCCGCACGCACGCGTAGATGTCCCAGGTCTGCACCTTCGCGCTGGCCGGGTAGATCGGGAAGAAGTCGCGCTCGAACGCGGCGAGCAGATCCTCTCCGGTCTTCTCCGCGCTGGAGGCGATGGCGGCCAGCGACTTGGACCCGCCGGTCTTCCCTTCGGGCGACTCCAGCACCAAGAACGCCGGGTGCGTCAGCTGCAGGACACCGCGGAAGTAGCCGACGACCCCGGAGAGCATCACCTTGGCGCCCGCCTTGAGCGAGTGCTTGAGATATTTCGCGTTGAAGAAGGTCGCGGTGACCTTCGGGCGCCGGTCGCCGAGCGTGACCACCAGGAACTCGCGCTTGGGGGTGCGGTTGGTGTACTTCAACTCGGCCTTGGTGATCACGTCGATGAACGTGACGTGCTCACCTTCCTCGAGATCGAGGTCCTCGCCTTCGCCGCGCACGGTCATCGCGTCGCTGTACTTGCGGGGGAAGTAACGCAGCAGGTCGGCGACGGTGTGCAGGCCGAGGTGTTCTTCGAGCTGATCGGCGGCCTTGCGGCCGATCACGAAGTCCAGGCGGTCGTCGAGGCGCGCCATCTCACTCGACCCCGATCAGCAGCGCGTCACTGCGGTGCCCGGTGTGGAAGACCGTCAGTTCGGTGCCCGGATGACGCGCATGCATGTGCTCGGCCAGCGCGTCTCCGACGTCTGCGCCCACACCGACGCCCAGCAGCACCGTGACCAGCTCGCCGCCCGCGGCCAGCAGCAGGTCGATGAGCCCCGAGGCGGCGGCGACGATGTCGGCGCCGACGATGACCACCTCGTCACCGGTGATGCCCAGTCCGTCCCCGGGCCGGCACGGTCCGGCCCACGTCAGCGCCTCCTCGGTGGAGACGCGCACCGAGCCGCAGCGGGCCCCACCCGTGGCGCGGGCCATGGTGTAGCCGTCGTCGACCAGCGGCCGGTCGGGGTCGTGTACCGCCAGCGCGGCCAGGCCCTGCACCATCGAGCCCGTCGGCACGGGAACCATCATGATTCCCCAGTCCGAGGCGACCGCCCAGCCGGCGAGCAGTTCCTCGGCGGCGACGTAGCCGTTGGGCAGCACCACCACCTGTGCGGCACCGGTGTTGACCAGCGCGTGCAACAGCTGCTGCGCGCTGATCGGCACCTCCGGGTCGAACGGCAGCACGTGCGCCCCTTCGCCGCCGAAGAGGCGTTCGGCGCCTTCTCCGTCGACGACGGCGAGCACGGCGCGTTCCCGGGTCCACGCCCCGGCGCCGTGGCCGCCCCCGTGCAGCGAGGTGATCTGGATGTTGCTGGGGGTACCGAAACGCAGCGCGAGTTCGACGGCGGCGCCGGCGTCGTCGGCGTGCACGTGGACCGAGTACCGCGGCGGCGCGCCGTCACCGGCGGCCGAGGTGGCGATGGCCACCGAGTCACCGAGCTCGTCGAGACAGGCGCGCAACTCCTCGACGTCGGTGGGGTCGCATCCGGCCAACAGGTACATCACCTCGAACTGGGGTGTCCCGTCGGCGGGCGCCGCATCGACGTGGGCGGGTTCGTACGTGCGCCGTTTCGGCGCATGCCCGGCCAGGGTGACGGTGAGCGCGTCGAGAAGAACCAGCAGGCCGCGGCCGCCCGCATCGACCACGCCTGCCTCGGCGAGGACGTCGAGCTGGGTCGGGGTGCGTTCGAGCGCGTCGGCGGCTGCGTCCGCGGCCGCGCCGACCACCTCGGCCGGTCCCCGGTGGTGGCTCAGCGCCGCCTCGGCGCCGCATGCGGCTGCCTGCAGCACCGAGACGATGGTGCCGTCGACCACCTCCCCCATCGAGGCCGCGACCAGATCGACGGCGTGCCGCAGGGCGTCGGCCACCAGTGCCGCGTCGACCTCGGTCAGCCGGCCACCGCGCTGAGCTGCCGCGACGCGGGAGACGTCGGCCAGCGCGCGCAGAATCTGCGAGAGGATCACCCCGGAGTTGCCGCGCGCACCCCGCAACGCGCCGTCGGCCATCGCGGCGGTCAGCGTCGCGAGGTCGTCGTCTTCGCAGCCGTCCGCCTGCGCCCACGCGGCACGCATGGTGAACAGCATGTTGGTGCCGGTGTCGGCGTCGGCGACCGGGAAGACGTTCAGTCGGTTGATCTCGTCGGTGTGGGTGATCAGGTCGGCCACCGCGGAGTGCGCCCAGCGGCGCAGAGCGGGGGCGTCGAGCCGCCGAGCCGCCATCGCACCTCCCACACCACCCGCGCGTTGCGCATCGAAAACCGGGTCGGACCGCCGCCGCCGTGCGCGTCAGCCTAGTCAGTGGAGGCGACACCGCCGAAGACCCGTCCTCGGCGCTGTGGATGACCGCCCGTCCGGCGATTTTGGTCCTTCTGGATCAGCCGGTATCCTGATCGGGTTGTCGGGTCGCGCCGCCATCTCGGCGGCTCCGAGGACCCGAACCCCAAGAACTGACTCGAGGAGTTTCACATATGGCTGCCGTGTGCGAGATCTGCGGGAAGGGCCCCGGCTTCGGTAAGTCGGTGTCGCACTCCCATCGCCGGACCAGCCGTCGGTGGGACCCGAACATCCAGTCCGTGCGTGCGGTGACGCGTCCGGGCGGCAACAAGCAGCGCGTCAACGTCTGCACCTCCTGCCTGAAGGCCGGGAAGGTCTCGCGCGGCTAGTTCCGCGCAGCGTCTGCATCGTCAGGGCAGGCGCCAGTCCACCGGTTCGGCGCCCATCTGTTCGAGCAGGCCGTTGGCTCTACTGAACGGTCTCGACCCGAAGAACCCGCGTGACGCCGACAACGGCGACGGGTGCGCCGACTCGATCGTGCGGGTGTCGCCGAGCATCGGCTTCAACGTGGCGGCGTCGCGTCCCCACAGGATCGCCACCAACGGTCGGTTGCGTGCCACCAGCGCACGGATCGCGCATTCGGTGACCGCCTCCCAGCCCTTGCCACGGTGCGACGCCGGAGTGCCGGGACGGACCGTCAGAACTCGGTTGAGCAACATGACCCCCTGCTGCGCCCACGGCGTCAGATCACCGGTGGCAGGGCGGGGCAGGCCGAGGTCCTCGCAGTACTCCTTGAAGATGTTGTCCAGGCTGCGCGGCAGCGGACGGACGTCGGGCGCGACCGAGAAGCTCAGCCCCACCGCATGTCCGACCGTCGGATAGGGGTCCTGCCCGACGATCAGCACGCGCACGGCGTCGAACGGAAATGTGAACGCGCGCAGCACATTCGGCCCGGCCGGCAGATAGCGGTGACCGGCGGCCAGCTCGGCGCGCAGGAACTCCCCCATCTTGGTGACCTGGGGCTCGACGGGAGCCAGTTCACGGGCCCAGACGGGGTCGATCAGTTCGGTGAGAGGTCGCGCAGTCACGAGAGGCCAACTTAGCGGTCAGTAGGACCGCCAGCCCACGGCCCCACCCCACTCGGCGCCGTCCACGCTCACCCGCGCGGTGCCGTCGGCGGCCGAGACCCGCCCTATCGGCCGCCATCCCGGTGGCGCCGCAGCGGGAAAGGTCGCGACCAGCGCATGATCTTCTCCCCCGCCGAACACCCAGTCGCGGGGGTCTGCCCCGACCGCGCGGGCCGCCCCGGAAACCGCATCGACGTCTTCGGTCAACGCGTCGGCGACCAGGTCGATGTGCACACCCGAGGCCACCGCGACATGGCCCAGGTCGGCCAGCAGGCCGTCGGAGACGTCGATCATCGACCGGGCGCCCCACTGTGCGGCGACGCGGCCCTGACCGTAGGGCGGTTCGGGCACCAGGTGGCGGCGACGCAGATCGGGAAATTCGTCGATTCCGCTGTCCCACAGCGCATGCCCCGCCGCCGAACGACCCAGTTCGCCGCAGACCGCCACGGTGTCACCCACCCGCGCGCCGCTGCGCTGCACCGGAGCCCGGCCCTCGAGGTCGCCCATCGCGGCGATCGAGATCACCCACAGCGGGGCCCGCACCATGTCTCCCCCGACCACCCCGGCACCGGTCAGATCGGCCTCGTGCCACAGACCGTCGGCCAGTTCGACCGCACGCGCGGTGGGGGTTTCGGCGGGCGCGGCGAACCCGACGACGTAGGCGGTGGCCCGGGCGCCCATCGCCTCGATGTCGGCGGCGTTCTGCGCGACGGCTTTTCGGCCGATGTCGTGCGGAGAGGACCAATGCAGCCGGAAGTGCCGGTCCTGCACCAGCATGTCGGTGCACAGGACGGCACGTGCGTCCGGCGCGGCCACCACCGCCGCGTCGTCACCGGGTCCGACGGCCACGCCCGGTGGCTGACGGCGGTCACCGACCAGCCGCGCGATCACCGCGAACTCGCCGGTCTGCGCGAGCGTCGGGTCGTGCTCGTCGGCCGTCATGTCAGCTCCTCGGGTCGGCGTCGTGGCCTGGAGGTCGGCGCGACCTGCGGTAGGTTTGGTGCCCTGCGGCGTGCAGTCTATGCAGGTGAACGAAGGAGGGACGCCAGTGGTCGAGGCTTTCGTCCTGATCCGGACCGAGGTCGGGCGCGCCGAAGCCGTCGCCGCAGCGCTGACCGGGTGCAGCGGGGTGCGCTCCGCCGAATACGGCTCCGGCGCGCTGCGCTGAGGGTGCGCCGGTGACGAATCCATCCGAAGACGGACCCTCGCGCGGGGTGTTGGTCGCGACGCTGGTGGTCGCGATCGGCGCGGTGGTGGCCGTCGTCGTCGCCGTCGCCGTCCTGCAGCATCAGGCCGGGCGCGCGCCCGTCCCGGTGGCGGGTCTGCCTGCCCCGGAATCCGAGAGCCAGTCCTGCCGCGACCTGCTCGCGGCACTACCCGACCAACTCGGCGATCACCGGCGGGCCGACCTGGCCGAGCCCGCACCGCCCGGCGCCGCCGCGTGGCAGCGGGACGACGGCGGCGAACCGGTGATCCTGCGCTGCGGCCTGGCCCGGCCCGCCGAATTCGTCGTCGGCGCGCCCCTGCAGATGGTCGACGCGGTCTCCTGGCTGCGGATCGGCGAGGACGGAGTCACCGACAGCGACGGACGGACCACCTGGTTCACGGTGGACCGGCCGGTCTACGTCGCGCTGACGCTGCCCGCGGATTCGGGTCCGGCACCGATCCAGGAGCTGTCGGCGGCGATCACCGCGTCGCTGCCCGAACGCCCGATCGACCCGGCCCCGGCGCGTTGAGCCCCGGTCAGCGCAGGCCGGTGCCGCGGGCCAGCGCGGTGTCGACCATCGTGGCCAGCAGGGTCGGATAGTCCACGCCGCTGGCCGCCCACATTCGCGGATACATCGAGATGGTGGTGAACCCGGGCATGGTGTTGATCTCGTTGATGACCGGACCGTCGGGGGTCAGGAAGAAGTCCACCCGCGCCAGGCCCTGGCAGTCTATCGCGGCGAAGGCCTGCACCGACAACGCCCGGATCTCCTCGGCGACCCGGTCCTCGACCTTGGCCGGCACGTCGAGTTCGGCGGCGTCGGCCAGATACTTCGTCTGGAAGTCGTAGAAGCCGTCCTCCCGGCCGCGCACACCGGCGACCCGGATCTCGCCCACGGCGCTGGCCTCGACCCGGCCGTCGGGGAACTCGAGGACCCCGCACTCGAGTTCGCGTCCGGGGATCGCGGCCTCGACGATGACCTTCGGGTCGTGCCGCCGGGCCTCGTCGACCGCGTCGCCCAGCTCCGACCAGGAGGTCACCCGGCTCACGCCGATCGACGAACCGCCACGGGCCGGTTTGACGAAGACGGGCAGCCCGAGCCGTTCGCGTTCCTCGGGCGTCAGGTCGGCGCGGCGACCGCGCAACACCACGTGGTCACCGATCGGCAGGTTCGCGGCCACCAACAGCTTCTTGGTGAACTCCTTGTCCATCCCGACCGCACTGGCCAGCACCCCTGCGCCGACATAAGGAACACCGGCCAGCTCGAGCAGACCCTGGATGGTGCCGTCCTCCCCGTACGGACCGTGCAGCACGGGGAACACCACATCGACCGATGCGAGCATCTCTCCGGCGTCCGCGCCGAGGGACACCAGCTGCCCCTGCCGGCGCGGGTCGGCGACGAGGGTCAGCTCGGTGCTCGACGACGGGTCGACGGCGGGCAGCCTGCCGTCGGTGATGGCCAGCGTCTCGGGCCGGGCGTCGGTCAGCATCCAGGCGCCGTCGGTGGAGATCCCCACCGCGACCACCTCGAACCGCTGCGGGTCGAGGTTGCGCAGGATGCTGCCTGCGGAAACACACGAGATCGCGTGTTCGGAGCTGCGTCCGCCGTAGACGACGGCAACGCGGGTGCGGGCAGTCACAACCTAGAGAGGCTACCGGCCGCCCGGGCACGGCCCGGGATGCGACCGGTCACGGCCCGGGTAGCGCCGCCGCGAGATCGGCCAGGATGTCGTCGGTGTCCTCGATGCCCAGCGAGATGCGGGCGAACCCGTCGGGCACGGCATCACCCCATCGGGCGCGGCGGTCGACCGAGGTGTGGATCCCGCCGAAGCTGGTCGAGGCGACGAGCAACGCGCTGCGCTCGACCAGTTCGTGCACGGCCCGGGCATCGTCGAGTTCCACGGCCACCACCCCGCCGAACCGGCGCATCTGCACCGAGGCCACCGAGTGCGCACGGTCTTCGGGCAACCCCGGGTAACGCACGGCGCGCACCGCCGGATGGGTGCGCAGCATCACGGCGGCGGCCGCCGCGTTCTGGCACTGCCGTTCGAACCGCAGTCCGAACGTGCCCAGGCTGCGCAGCAACAGCCAGGCTTCGAACGCGCCGAGCACGGGACCGGTGTGGAGTCGCTCGGTCCGCAGCCGCTCCATGAGGTCGGGCTGGTTGCCGGCGGCGTATCCGGCCAGCAGATCGTGATGGCCGGCCAGGGCTTTGGTGGCGCTGGCCACCACGAGGTCGGCGCCCAGCGACAACGGTTGCTGCCCCAGCGGCGTCGCCGTGGTGTTGTCGACCACCAGGGTCGCGCCGCGGGCACGGCACGTCAGCGCCAACCGATGCAGGTCCACCACGTCCAGACCCGGGTTCGACGGTGTCTCCGCCAGCACCACGTCGGCGTGCTCGGCGGCGGTACACATCTGGTCCCAGTGCGCCTCCACGACGGTGGCGCCGCGCGGGGTGAAGTAGTCGCGGGCGTAGGTGCGGACCTGGTAGTACCCGTCGGCCGGTACGACCACGGTGTGGCCGGGCCGGACCAGCACCCGCAGCGCAGCGCTGACGGCGGCCATTCCCGAGCCGAAAATCACTGCGGTAGAAGCACCTTCGAGAGCCGCGAGGGCGGATTCGAGTTGTCGCCAGGTGGGATTGGAGCGTCGCCCGTACGTGTCGGTCGAGTCGTCCTCGGCCGCGTCGAGGTGGTAGGCCGCGGCCGGGACCGGGTAGGGGGCGACCGGCGCGCCCGGAAAGCGTTCGTTGTCGGTGGCTTTCACGCTGCGGGTGGAGTCACCGTAGTGCGGGGTCAACGTCTCACTCCGGCTTGGTGGTGCGCCCCAGCAGCAACGACACCGCCTCGTCGACGGAGAGCCCCTGGTGGCACACGCGGTGCACGGCCTCGGTCAGTGGCATCTCCACGTCGTAGCTCGAGGCCAGCGCGAGCACCGACACACACGAGGTGACACCCTCGGCGACATGACCTCCGGTCGCGGCCAATGCCGCTTCCATCGTGCCGCCACCGCCCAACCGTTCGCCGAACGAGCGGTTCCTCGAGTACGGCGACATGCAGGTGGCCACCAGGTCGCCGATCCCCGCGAGCCCAGCCAGGGTCGCCGACTTGGCGCCCAACGCGATTCCCAGCCGCATGATCTCGGCCAGACCGCGCGTGATGATCGCCGCGGCGGTGTTCTCACCGAGCCCCACACCGGCGGCCATCCCGCACGCCAACGCGATGACGTTCTTGCACGCGCCGCCGATCTCGGTGCCGATCACGTCGGCGTTGGTGTAAGGCCGCAGATAGCTGGTGGACAACGCGCGTTGCAGGGCGACGGCGCGACCGGAGTCCGTGCAGGCCACCACCGTGGCGGCGGGTTGCTCTTCGGCGATCTCGCGGGCCAGGTTGGGTCCGCTGACCACCGCCACCCGACCGGGGTCGGCGCCGGTCACCTGCACGATCACCTGACTCATCCGCATCAACGTGTTCAACTCGATGCCCTTGGCCAGGCTGACCAGGGTGGCGTCCGCGCCGAGGGCATCGGTCCAACGAGCAAGGTTGTCGCGCATGGTCTGCGCAGGCACCGCGAGCAGCACGGTGCACGCACCGGACAGCGCGTCGGCCGGGTCGCTGGTGGCGCGGATCGATTCGGGGAGAGCGACGTCGAGGTAGGCCGCGTTGCGGTGCGTGCGGTTGATCTCGTCGGCGAGTTCGGGACGGCGCGTCCACAACGTGACGTCGTTCCCGGCGTCTGCCAACACCTTGGCCAGAGCGCTCCCCCACGCTCCGGCACCCATCACCGCCGCTTCGACCACCGCTTCAGCGTAACCGGCGAGCGCGGACTGGCAGGATGGCCTTCGTGAGCGGCACCGACCCCACCGCGGCCGCCCGACCGCCGGCTCACCAGGCCGACGTCGGCGTGGTGGTCGCGGTCAAGCGGCTCGCGGCAGCCAAGACGCGGCTGGCGCCGATGTTTTCGGCGCCCGACCGCGAAGAGGTGGTGCTGGCCATGCTCGTCGACACCGTCACCGCCGCTCTGGCCGTCCCCGCCGTAGCGACGGTGCTGGTGGTGACCCCCGACCGGATGGCCGCCGACGCGGCCGAGCAGGTCGGCGCCCGCGCGCTGACCGACCCCACCCCTTCGGGCCACTCCGACCCGCTCAACAACGCCCTGACCGCGGCTGCGGACCTGGCCGCGCGGGAAGGTCCGAACATCGTTGCGCTGCAAGGAGATCTGCCTGCCCTGCAGCCGTATGAACTCGCCGAGGCGATTGCCTCGGCACGGGCCGTGGGCCGCGCCTTCGTCGCCGATCGGCACGGCGACGGCACCGCGGCGCTGCTGGCTTTCGGCACCCCACTGGCCCCGTGTTTCGGCGCCGATTCCGCGAATCGGCACCGCCGTTCGGGGGCGGTCGAACTGCAGGGCCGGTGGCCCGGTCTTCGATGTGACATCGACACTCCAGAAGATCTGGAGGCTGCCCAGCGCATCGGAGTGGGCCCGGCCACCACCAAGGCGCTGACGTCGCATCGGTGAACGTCTGACGGACATCGACGGCTGCGCTGGCCGGACCGCGCGTACATAGGGAATCATCGACTCATGACCGAAGCCCAGATCGGGACGCCGAACTCGGATGTCGCCGATGCCGCGCCGGCCGCCGCCGATTCGACTCCGGTGGCGCCGCCGGCGGCGACCGCGCCGACCATCGAGAACCCGCTGCCCGACGATCGGTACCTCAACAGGGAACTGAGTTGGCTGGACTTCAATTCGCGGGTCCTCGCGCTCGCCGCCGACCCGTCGCTGCCGCTTCTCGAACGCGCGAAGTTCCTCGCGATCTTCGCCTCCAATCTCGACGAGTTCTACATGGTGCGCGTCGCCGGCCTGAAACGCCGCGACGAGATGGGGCTGTCGGTCCGCTCGGCCGACGGCCTGTCCCCGCGTGAACAACTGCGCCGCATCAGCGAGCGCACGCAGCAGATCGCCAGCCGCCACGCCCGCGTGTTCCTCGACTCGGTGCGTCCGGCGCTGGCCGACCACGGGATCGTGATCGTGACGTGGAACGAGCTCGACGATTCCGAACGTTCCCGGCTGTCGACGTACTTCCACGAACAGGTCTTCCCGGTACTGACCCCGCTGGCCGTCGATCCGGCCCACCCGTTTCCGTTCGTCAGCGGTCTGAGTCTGAACCTGGCCATCACCGTCAAGCACCCCGATGACGGCGGTCAGCACTTCGCCCGGATCAAGGTGCCCGACAACGTCGATCGGTTCGTCGAGCTGCAGGGCGGCCCCGGAAACGACGACGAGGTGCGCTTCCTGCCGATGGAGGAGCTGATCGCCGCGTTTCTCCCGGTGCTGTTCCCGGGCCTGGAAGTGGTCGAGCACCACGCGTTCCGGATCACCCGCAACGCCGATTTCGAGGTCGAGGAGGACCGCGACGAGGACCTGCTGCAGGCACTTGAACGCGAACTCGCCCGACGCCGCTTCGGATCCCCGGTGCGCCTGGAGGTCTCCGACGACATGACCGAGGGCATGCTCGAGCTGTTGTTGCGCGAACTCGACGTCGCTCCCGGTGACGTCGTCGAAGTGCCTGGTCTGCTGGATCTCTCGTCGCTGTGGCAGATCTACAACGTGGACCGCCCGGCGTTGAAGGACCCGCCGTTCGTGCCTGCCACCCCACCTGCGTTCGGCGAACGGGAGACCCCCAAGAGCATCTTCGCCGCGCTGCGTGACGGTGATGTCCTCGTCCACCATCCCTACGATTCGTTCTCCACGACCGTGCAGCGCTTCATCGAGCAGGCCGCGGCGGACCCGAATGTGCTGGCGATCAAACAGACGCTGTATCGCACCTCCGGTGACTCGCCCATCGTCAACGCCCTCATCGACGCCGCCGAGGCGGGCAAGCAGGTCGTCGCCCTGGTCGAGATCAAGGCGCGGTTCGACGAACAAGCCAACATCAAATGGGCCCGCACGCTGGAACAGGCGGGTGTGCATGTGGTTTACGGCCTGATCGGGTTGAAGACACATTGCAAGACCTGTCTGGTGGTGCGCCGTGAGGGTTCGGTCATCCGCCGCTACTGCCATGTCGGTACCGGGAACTACAACCCGAAGACGGCGCGACTGTACGAGGACATCGGGCTGTTGACCGCGGCGCCCGACATCGGCGCGGACCTGACCGACCTGTTCAACTCGTTGACCGGCTACTCGCGCAAGGATTCCTACCGCAATCTCCTGGTCGCTCCCTACGGTGTGCGCAAGGGCATCATCGAACGGATCGAGCGGGAGATCGCCGCCACCCGCGACGGAGCCGACGGCCGGATCCGGCTGAAGGCCAACGCCTTGGTCGACGAACAGGTCATCGATGCGCTGTACCGCGCCTCGCAGGCCGGGGTCCGCGTCGAGGTGGTGGTCCGCGGCATCTGCGCGCTGCGTCCCGGGGCGCCCGAGTACTCCGAGAACATCACGGTGCGCTCGATTCTGGGGCGATTCCTCGAGCATTCCCGGATCATCCACTTCCGCGCGATCGACGAGTACTGGATCGGCAGCGCCGACATGATGCACCGCAATCTGGACCGGCGCGTGGAAGTCATGGCCCAGGTGAAGGACCCGCGGCTCGGCACGCAACTCGACGACATCTTCGAATCGGCCATGGATCCGTCCACCCGGTGCTGGGAACTCGGCGCCGACGGCCGGTGGACGGCGTCTCCGCGCGAAGGTCACACCGTGCGCGACCACCAGGTGTCGATGATGAAACGCCACCGCCAGCCGTGACCGTGGATTCCCAGAGTTGTTGTGCCGTGACGAGATGTGAGGGTTGAGTGTCCAAGGATCGCTCCGGGTCGAAGATCGTGCGCGCCGCCGGTGCCGTGCTCTGGCGCGCCGTGCCGAACGCCGACGAACCCGAGATCGCCGTCATCCACCGCCCGCGCTACGACGACTGGTCGCTGCCCAAGGGCAAGGTCGACCCCGGTGAGACCGAGCCCGTGACCGCGGTACGCGAGATCGCCGAGGAAACCGGGTATCACGCGCGTTTGGGGCGGCGCCTGGTCTCGGTGAGCTACCCCGTCGACGAGGGCGTGAAGAAGGTCTGTTACTGGGCGGCGCAGGCGGTCGGCGGGGACTTCGTCGTCAACGACGAGGTCGACGAACTGAAGTGGCTGCCGGTCCGTGCAGCCATGGAACAGCTGGGCTACGCGCAGGACCGCAAGGTGCTGCGGCGTTTCGCGAAGCTGCCCGCCGACACGGCCACGGTGCTCGTCGTCCGGCACGCCACCGCGGGAAGCAAATCGAGGTGGCGCGGGGACGACCGAAAACGCCCGCTGGACAAGCACGGTCGCGCCCAGGCCGAGGCTCTGGTGCCGTTGCTGGGCGCGTTCGGGGCGCAGGACCTGTTCGCCGCCAGCCGGGAGCGTTGCCGGCAGACGTTGACCCCGCTGGCCGAGGAACTCTGCGTGGACATCCACGACGAGCCGACGCTGACCGAGGAAGCGTACGCCGACAAACCGAAGCCGGCGCGTCACCGGATGCTCGAGATCGCCGAGCACGCCAGGACTCCGGTGGTCTGCACCCAGGGCAAGGTGATTCCGGACCTGATCGGGTGGTGGTGCGGCCGCGACGGCGTCCGGCCGGACAAGTCACGAAACCGTAAGGGCAGCGTCTGGGTGCTGTCGCTGGCCGGCGGTCGACTGGTCGCCGCCGATCACCTCGACAGTGCGTTGCCTGCGAAGAGCTGAGCCGCCCGAACACCAGAAACGCCGCGGGTCATGACGACCCGCGGCGTGTCCGGTGGAACTGAATCTATTTGCGACCGCGCTTGGCCGGAGCCTTCTTGGCTGCGGTCTTCTTGGCCGGAGCCTTCTTGGCTGCGGTCTTGGTGGCTGCCTTCTTGGCCGGAGCCTTCTTGGCTGCGGTCTTGGTGGCTGCCTTCTTCGCCGGAGCCTTCTTGGCTGCGGTCTTGGTGGCTGCCTTCTTCGCCGGAGCCTTCTTCGCCGCGGTCTTCTTGGCGGGCGCCGACTTCTTGGCGGCGGCCTTCTTGGCCGGAGACTTCTTGGCCGCCTTGCGCGCAGTGCCGCCGGCGGTGACGCCGCGCTTGACCGCGGGGCCCTCGGCCGGAAGCTTCTGGGCGCCGGACACAACGGCCTTGAACTGAGCGCCGGGACGGAACGCCGGAACGTTGGTCGGCTTCACCTTCACCGTCTCACCCGTGCGCGGGTTGCGCGCGACCCGGGCGGCGCGACGGCGCTGCTCGAAAACACCGAAGCCGGTGATGGTCACGCTGTCGCCCTTGTGCACAGCGCGCACAATCGTGTCGACGACGTTCTCCACCGCGGCAGTCGCCTGCCGACGATCCGAGCCCAATTTCTCCGTGAGTACGTCGATGAGCTCTGCTTTATTCATGCAAAACCTCCGGATAACAGTGGTCCTCCTTGGACCGACTAGAGGACACGGTAAACCCATTGGCTGCTGATTTCCAAGAGCCACGCGCAATTTCAGGCGATGCCAGCGAACTTTTTTCAATCCGCTTGCCGCACATATTGTCCTACCGGAGGCCGCGAAATGCAGATCGCAGCCGGGCGATTTCGGTAATTTCGACCCGTCAGGCCGACCCTGTCACGCCTGCAGGGTTCGTGGTTTCCAGGTTGGGCGACGAGTCTCGTACTCTTCGATTTCTGCCGATTTCCGCAGCGTAAGGCCTATATCGTCGAGTCCTTCGAGCAATCGCCAAGCGGTGTAATCGTCAATGTTGAACCGCACCACGATGGTTCCCGCGGCAATTGTCCGATCTTGAAGATTCACAGTGATTTCCGCACCGGGATGACTCTCGATGTGCTTCCACAGGATTTCCACATCGTCCTGGGAGACCTCGGCGGCCAGTAGTCCGGCCTTGCCGGCGTTGCCCCGGAAGATGTCGGCGAACCGCGAGGAGATGACGACGCGGAACCCGAAGTCCATGAGCGCCCAGACCGCATGCTCGCGTGAGGAACCGGTCCCGAAATCCGGGCCGGCCACCAACACCGAACCCCGGTCGAACGGCGGCTGATTGAGCACGAACTCGGGATCTCTGCGCCAGCCGGCGAACAGACCGTCCTCGAATCCCGTTCGAGTCACCCGCTTCAGGTACTCCGCCGGGATGATCTGGTCGGTGTCGACGTTGGAGCGCCGCAGCGGGACTCCGATCCCGGTATGTGTGGTGAAGGCTTCCATCGAGAGTTCTCCTTGTCCGGGCTCAGCGAGCGGTCACGGGGTCGAGGTCGGCCGGTGAGGACAACGTCCCCCGCACCGCGGTGGCCGCCGCAACTGCCGGTGATACCAGGTGAGTTCGGCCACCTTTGCCTTGTCTGCCCTCGAAATTGCGGTTCGACGTCGACGCGCACCGCTCGCCCGGGGACAGTTGATCGGGGTTCATGCCCAGGCACATCGAGCATCCGGCCTGCCGCCACTCGGCTCCGGCGGCCAGGAAGATCTCGTCGAGCCCCTCCTCGCAGGCCTGCGCGCGCACCCGCATCGAGCCCGGCACGATCAGCATGCGGACGCTGTCGGCCACTCTTCGTCCACGCAGCACGTCGGCCACCACCCGCAGATCCTCGATCCGGCCGTTGGTGCACGATCCGACGAACACCGCATCGACGGCGATGTCGCGCATCGGAGTACCCGCCCGAAGGTCCATGTATGCCAAGGCCTTTTCCGCGGCGTGACGCTCGGCGTCGTCGGTCATCATCTCGGGGTCGGGCACGGAGTCGGCCAGCGGTACACCCTGTCCGGGATTGGTTCCCCAGGTGACGAACGGGCTCAGCGTCGCGGCGTCGATGTAGACCTCGGCGTCGAATACCGCACCCTCGTCGGTACGCAACTGGCGCCACGCCGCAACCGCGGCATCCCAGTCGGCGCCGGTCGGGGCATGGGGGCGGCCCCGCAGGAATTCGAACGTGGTGTCGTCGGGTGCGACCATCCCGGCGCGCGCGCCGGCTTCGATACTCATGTTGCAGATCGTCATCCGGCCTTCCATCGACAGCGATTCGATGGCACTGCCGCGGTATTCGATGACGTAGCCCTGACCGCCGCCGGTGCCGATCTTGGCAATGACGGCCAAGATGATGTCCTTGGCGCTGACTCCCGGCGGCAGCTCGCCGTCGACGTTGACCGCCATCGTTTTGAACGGGCGCAGCGGAAGTGTCTGCGTGGCAAGCACATGCTCGACCTCCGACGTTCCGATCCCCATGGCCAGTGCACCGAAGGCACCGTGGGTGGAGGTGTGGCTGTCGCCGCACACCACCGTCATTCCCGGCTGCGTCAAGCCCAGTTGAGGTCCGATGATGTGCACGATGCCCTGTTCCGCATCGCCCATCGAGTGCAGTCGGATGCCGAACTCTGCACAGTTTCGCCGAAGTGTCTCCACCTGGGTGCGCGAGATCGGGTCGGCGATCGGCTTGTCGATGTCGACGGTCGGGACGTTGTGGTCCTCGGTCGCGATGGTCAGGTCGGGCCGGCGCACCGGACGCCCGGCGAGTCGCAGCCCGTCGAAAGCCTGTGGACTGGTGACCTCGTGGACCAGATGCAGGTCGATGTAGATCAGGTCCGGTTCGCGGGCGGCGCCCTCACCGCTACCCGATACGACGACGTGATCGCTCCACACCTTCTCGGCGAGTGTGCGGCGTGACGCTGTGGCAGTCATTTGACGATCTCACATTCTGGGAAGCTAATATCTCTCTATGGGACAGGATAGCGGCATCGGCGTGCTGGACAAAGCGGTGGGCGTACTTCATGCCATCGCCGAGTCGCCCTGCGGGCTGGCAGATCTGTGCGAACGCACCGGGCTGCCCCGCGCCACCGCACACCGCCTGGCCGTCGGCCTGGAGGTGCACCGGCTGCTGACCCGCGACGCCGACGGCCAGTGGCGGCTGGGTCCCGCAATCACCGAACTGGCCGCCCACGTCCGTGACCCATTGCTGGCGGCCGGGACGGTGGTCCTCCCCCGCCTGCGGGAGCTGACCGGCGAGAGCGTGCAGTTGTACCGTCGGGAAGGCACCTCGCGTGTCTGCGTCGCCGCACTGGAACCCCCTGCCGGACTTCGCGATACGGTTCCGGTCGGCACCAGGCTGCCGATGACGGCGGGTTCGGGGGCCAAGGTCCTGCTTGCCTACGCCGACAGCGCGACCCAACAGGCGGTGCTGCCGACGGCGATGTTCACCGAACGGACTCTGGCCGAGGTCCGCCGACGCGGCTGGGCGCAGAGCGCCGCCGAGCGCGAGCCCGGCGTGGCGAGCGTGTCGGCTCCGGTGCGCGACGCCCGCGGCGCGGTGATCGCGGCGGTGTCGGTGTCGGGACCGATCGACCGTATGGGACGGCGACCGGGTGCGCGGTGGGCCGCCGACCTGGTGGCAGCAGCCGACGCATTGACCCGGCGACTCTAGCGCCGGACAGAGAAAAAGGCTCTGGACCGTTGCGGTCCAGAGCCGATGTTGTACCCCCGATGGGATTCGAACCCACGCTACCGCCGTGAGAGGGCGGCGTCCTAGGCCGCTAGACGACGGGGGCCAGAACTGTTCTTCGGTGGGTCAGCATATCTCAGGTGCGAGTACCGACCTAATCACCTCAGTCGCTGGGGTACCAGGACTCGAACCTAGAATGGCTGAACCAGAATCAGCTGTGTTGCCAATTACACCATACCCCAATGAGCATCTGTCACCGCTGGTCACAGATCCTTCTCGGCCCGACACACCCCAGCGTTGCCGTGGTGCGCCCTTTTCCCGGGCCGACGAGCAGACTACCAAAGATTTCGGAGTGGTTTTTCACGCCTCCCCCGCCGCGGACGCCGACGCGTGGTCGCGGCCTGCCTGCAACCGGTCGATGCTGCGCGCACGTCCGAGCAACTCCATCGACTCGAACAGCGGCGGACTCACCGAGGATCCTGTCACGGCCACCCGCACGGGTCCGAACGCCTTGCGCGGTTTGAGCTCCAAACCGTCCACCAGGGCGGTTTTCAGCGCCTCCTCCAGGTGTGCGGCATCCCACTGCTCGACAGCCTCGACCGCCTCCAACGCCGCGGTCAACACCGGGACCGCCGCGGCGCGCAGCTCCTTGCCCGCAGACTTCTCGTCGAGGGCGAACGACTCATCGTTGAGGAACTTCAACAGGTCCCACGCATCGGCGAGCACGACGATGCGGGTCTGCACCAATCGGCACGCCTCGGCGAAGCCGGCGTCGTCGAGGCCGGTCTCGTGACCCTGGGCGGTGAAATAGCGCGACAACCGGGCCCGGAACTCGTCCTCGTCGAGCAACCGGATGTGCTCGGCGTTGAGGGCGTCGGCCTTCTTCTGGTCGAAGCGCGCCGGGTTGGAGTTGACGTCGGCGACGTCGAACGCGCCCACCATCTCCTCGAGGGTGAACACATCGCGGTCATCGGCGATCGACCAGCCCAGCAGCGCGAGATAGTTCAGCAGTCCCTCCGGGATGAACCCGCGTTCGCGATGCAGGAACAGGTTGGACTGCGGATCCCGTTTGGAGAGCTTCTTGTTCCCGTCGCCGAGCACCGAGGGCAGATGCGCGAACTGCGGTGTCGCCTCGGCCACCCCGATCCGGGTCAATGCCGCGTACAGCGCCAACTGCCGTGGCGTGGACGGCAGCAGATCCTCACCCCGCAGCACGTGTGTGATCTTCATCATCGCGTCGTCGACGGGATTGACCAGCGTGTAGAGCGGTTCGCCGTTGCCGCGGGTGAGCGCGAAGTCCGGGATCGATCCGGCCGGGAAGGTGGTCGTCCCACGAACGAGGTCGTCCCACGTCATGTCGGTCTCGGGCATGCGCAGCCGCACGACCGGTGAGCGGCCCTGGGCGCGGAACTCCGCGCGCTGGTCGTCGGTCAGGTCGCGGTCGAAATTGTCGTAGCCCAGCTTGGGATTACGGCCGGCGGCCAGGTGACGGGCCTCGACCTCCTCGGCGGTCGAGAACGCCTCGTACGCCTCGCCTGCGGCCAGCAGTCGTCGGATGACGTCGGTGTAGATCTCGCGGCGCTGCGACTGCCGGTACGGCCCGTACGGTCCGCCGACCTCGGGACCTTCGTCCCAGTCCAATCCCAGCCACCGCAGGGCATCCAGCAGCGCCAGGTAGCTCTCCTCGCTGTCGCGCTGGGCGTCGGTGTCCTCGATGCGGAACACGAAGGTGCCCCCGGTGTGCCGCGCATAGGCCCAGTTGAACAGCGCCGTCCGGATCAGACCGACGTGGGGGACGCCGGTCGGCGACGGACAGAATCTCACCCGAACGGTCACGATTTCCCTTTTCGCACTACAGGATTGGTCAATGTTCCGATCCCTTCGATGGTGATGCTGACTTCATCACCGTGCTCGAGGGGACCCACCCCCTCGGGGGTTCCGGTCAGGATCAGGTCGCCGGGCAACAAGGTCATCACCGCCGACACCCACTCGACGATCGCGCCGATGTCGTGGATCATCAGCGAGGTCCGACTGCGCTGCTTGACCTCGCCGTTGACCTCGGTGCGGATCTCCAGGTCGTCGGGATCGACGTCGGTGACGATCCACGGACCGACCGGGCAGAACGTGTCGTGGCCTTTGGCACGCATCCACTGCCCGTCCTTGCGCTGTTGGTCACGCGCGGACACGTCGTTGGCGATGGTGTATCCCAGGATGTTCTCGGCGGCTCGGGACGCCGGCACGTCCTTGCACGGCCGGCCGATCACAGCGGCCAGTTCGCCTTCGAAGTGCACCGGGTCGGCGTCTGCCGGAAGTTGGATCGCGGTGTTGGGCCCGATGATCGCGGTGTTGGGCTTGAGGAAGATGATCGGATCATCGAAGGTTCCGCCGCCCATCTCCTCGATGTGCGCGGCGTAGTTCTTGCCCATGCACACGACCTTGCTCGCCAGGATCGGCGCGAGTAACCGGACGTCGGCCAGCGGCCACTGCCGGCCGGTGAACGTCGGCGTGCCGAAGGGATGTTCGGCGATCTCGCGCACGATCGCCGCGGCCGGGTCGTCGGGCGGGCCTTCGACGGCGACGAAGGCGACCCCGTCGGGGCTGGCTATTCGACCGAGACGCATGGGTTCAGCCTAATGCCCGCTCTGGCGGCCGCTCCGCCCTCCCGCGTGTCTCATATCATGGGACAGCAATACAGCATGTTGGGAACCGTATGGGACGATGACCGCATGTCCCCGTCCTCCCTCAGCACGCCACGACGGTGGTCGATGCTGGTGGTGGCGCTGTTGGCGACGCTGTGCGCCAACGTGTTCATCAACGGTGTGGCGTTCCTCATCCCGACGCTGCACGATGAACGCGGTCTGGATCTCGCTGCCGCGGGCCTGATGTCGGCACTGCCGAGTCTGGGCATGGTGGTGACTCTGTTCGCTTGGGGCTACATCGTCGACCTGGTCGGGGAACGCCTCGTGCTGACGCTGGGATCCGCGCTGACCGCCGCGGCCGGTTTCGGTGCGGCAACAGCGGATTCGCTGACAGTGATCGGTGTGTTCCTGTTCCTCGGGGGCATGGCCGCCGCCAGCAGCAACACCGCCAGTGCCCGACTCGTGGTGGGGTGGTTCGACGCCGGACGCCGTGGCCTGGTGATGGGCATCCGCCAGACGGCGCAACCGCTGGGTGTCGGGGTCGGCGCCCTGGTCATCCCCCGTCTTGCCGAGTCCGGTGTCGCAACCGCCCTGTTGTTCCCGGCCATCGTGTGCGCGGCAGCGGCGGTGATGTGCGCGGTCCTGGTGCTCGACCCGCCCCGGCCCCCGAGGGCCGAGGCGGCCCAGGCCGATCTGGCCAACCCCTATCGCGGGTCGGCCCTGCTGTGGCGGATCCACGTCACGTCGGTCCTGCTCGTCGTCCCGCAGGCCATGATCTGGACGTTCACCCTGGTGTGGCTGATCGCCGAGCGAGACTGGTCTCCGGAGTCCGCCGGGACGATGGTGATGGTCGCGCAGTTCCTCGGTGCCGGCGGACGGATCGCGGCGGGACGGTGGTCGGACGCCGTGCTGCGCCGATCCGGCGACATCCTGCAGTCGCGCCTGCGACCGATCCGCGTGATCGCCGCCGCGGCGGCGGTGTCGATGGCGCTGCTGGCCGTCACCGATTGGCTGGACACACCGGTCAGCGTCGCGGTGATGGTGATCGCCTCGGTGGTCACCGTCTCCGACAACGGCCTGGCGTTCACCGCGATCGCCGAGTTCGCCGGACCGTTCTGGAGCGGTCGGGCACTGGGCACCCAGAACACCAATCAGCTTCTCACCCAGGGCATCGTGCCGCCGCTGTTCGGCGGCCTGATCGGGATCGCCGGCTTCCCGGTCGCCTTCGCGGTCTGCGCGCTGTGCCCGCTGCTGGCGATCCCGGCGGTGCCGGTAGATCGCCGCGCCGATCCGGCGCCGAAACCCTAGAGCAGACTCAGGATTCGGTCACCGACGGCGGACGTGCCCAGCTTCGCGTCGCCGCGGGTGGCCAGATGCTGCGCGACGGCCGCATCCACGCGGGCGGCCTTGTCGATCTCGCCGAGGTGCGACAGCAGCAGCGACACCGACATCACGGCGGCCGTGGGGTCCGCGATGCCCTGGCCGGCGATGTCGGGGGCACTGCCGTGCACCGGTTCGAACATCGACGGATTGGTCAGCGTGGCATCGATGTTGCCGCTGGCCGCCAACCCGATCCCACCGCAGACGGCGGCGGCCAGGTCGGTGATGATGTCGCCGAACAGGTTGTCGGTGACGATGACGTCGAACCGGCCCGGATCAGTGACCATGTGGATGGTCGCGGCATCGACGTGCTGGTAGGCGATCTCGACCTCGGGGTACTCCGCGGCGACGGACTGCACGGTGCGCCACCACAACGACCCCGCGTAGGTGAGCACGTTGTTCTTGTGCACCAGGGTCAGGTGCTTGCGTCGTTGCATCGCGCGACCGAACGCATCCTGGACCACCCGGCGCACCCCGTAGGCGGTGTTGACGCTGACTTCGGTCGCGACCTCGTGGGGGGTGTCGATCCGGATGGCTCCGCCGTTCCCGGTGTACGGGCCTTCGGTTCCCTCGCGCACCACCACGAAGTCGATCTCGGGATCGCCGGCCAACGGGCTGGCCACACCGGGATAGAGCCGTCCGGGACGCAAATTGATGTGATGGTCCAACTCGAACCGGATCCGCAGCAGCAGACCGCGCTCGAGCACGCCGCTGGGCACCGAGGGATCGCCGATGGCGCCGAGCAGGATCGCGTCGTGACCCTTGAGTTCTTCGAGAACCGATTCCGGCAACACCTCACCGGTGCGGTGGTACTGGCGGGCGCCGAGTTCGTACTCGGTCTTCTCGACACCGGGCAGCACCGCGTCGAGGACCTTCAGCGCCTCCGTGATGACCTCGGGACCGATCCCGTCGCCGGCGATGACGGCCAGTTTCAGATCCTGTGTCATGACAGATCCACCATTTCCAGTGTCACGGCGTCGACATCGCGGCCGATGGTGGCCAGCACGTCACCGGGCACCTCCCGGTCGATGCGCAGCATGATGGTCGCGCCCTGCCCGTCGGCGTCCTGACTGAGCTGGGCGGCAAGGATGTTCACGCCGGCGCTGCCTAGGAGCGTGCCGATCTTGCCGAGCGCGCCGGGTTGGTCGTCGTAGTTGATGATCAGGTTCACACCCTCGGCGCGCAGGTCGAAGTTGCGGCTGTTGATCTGCACCACCTTCTCGACCAGCTGCGGTCCGGACAGAGTTCCGGCGACGTTGACCGCGCTGCCGTCGGCGCCGACCGCACGCACGTCGACCACGCTGCGGTGGTTCGGGCTCTCCGAGGCCGTGGTCAGCGACGCCTCGACGCCGCGTTCGGCGGCGATCGCCGGCGCGTTGACGAAGGTGACCGGAGTCTCGACCACCGCGGCGAACAGTCCCCGCAGCGCCGAGAGCTTCAGTACCTCAACCTCTTCGGAGGCCAGCTCGCCGCAGACGCGCACGGTCAGCGATACCGGCGCCTCGCTGGACAGCGCACCGGCCAGCAGGCCCAGCTTGCGCACCAGATCCAGCCACGGCGCCACCTCCTCGCCGACGGCGCCGCCACCGACGTTGACCGCGTCCGGGACGAATTCGCCGGCCAGTGCCAGCTTCACGCTGGCCGCGACGTCGGTCCCGGCCCGGTCCTGCGCCTCGGCGGTCGACGCGCCCAGGTGGGGCGTCACCACGACCTGCGGCAGGTCGAACAGCGGGCTGTCGGTGCACGGCTCGGTCGCGAACACGTCGAGTCCGGCCCCGCGCACGTGGCCGCTGCGGATCGCGTCGGCCAGCGCCTGCTCGTCGATCAGGCCGCCGCGGGCGGCGTTGACGATGATCACACCGGGCTTGGTCCTGGCCAGCGCGTCCTTGCCGATCAGCCCCGCGGTCTCCTTGGTCTTCGGCAGGTGTACCGAGATGAAGTCGGCGCGCGCCAGCAGGTCGTCCAGCGACAGCAGCTCGATGCCCAACTGCGCGGCCCGGGCCTGGGACACGTACGGGTCGTAGGCGGTGATGTGCGCGCCGAACGCGGCCAGCCGCTGGGCCACCAGCTGGCCGATGCGGCCGAGCCCGACCACCCCGACGGTCTTGCCGAAGATCTCGGTGCCCGAGAACGACGACCGCTTCCAGGTGCGCTCGCGCAGCGTCGCATCGGCGGCCGGGATCTGACGTGCCGCAGCCAACAGCAGCGCAAGCGCATGCTCGGCGGCACTGTGGATGTTGGAGGTCGGCGCGTTGACCACCAGGACACCGCGCGCGGTGGCGGCGTCCACGTCGACGTTGTCGAGACCGACGCCGGCGCGCGCGACGATCTTGAGTTTCGGTGCCGCAGCCAGGACCTCGGCGTCGACGGTGGTGGCCGAGCGCACCAGCAGCGCGTCGGCGTCGGCCACCGCGGCCAGCAGTTTCTCCCGGTCGGGGCCGTCAACCCAGCGGACTTCGACCTGGTCGCCCAGGGCCTCCACCGTGGATTGCGCCAGCTTGTCGGCGATCAGTACAACAGGCAGACTCACCCGCCCAGCCTAAAGGGCGGTACTTTCGACGGTGAGCGGGCGGTACGACCTTTGCAACCGAGGGCAGGGAGACCAACCAACCATGGATGTCGACGTCACCGTCGTCGGGAGTGGTCCGAACGGTTTGGCCGCCGCGGTGGTCTGCGCCAGGGCCGGCCTTTCGGTGCGGGTGCTCGAGGCGCAACCCACCCTCGGCGGCGGCGCCCGCACCCTGCCCGACCCGGAGTTCGACGGGGTGGCCCACGACATCTGCTCGGCGGTGCATCCGCTCGGGCTGGCCTCCCCGTTCTTCGCCGCGTTCGACCTGCAGGCGCGTGGGGTGACGCTGCATGTTCCCGACGTGTCCTACGCCAATCCGCTGGCGGGGCGACCGGCGGCCGTCGCCTATCGGGATCTGGACCGCACGTGCGCCGAGCTCGACGACGGCGCCTCGTGGCGCCGGCTGCTCGGGCCGCTGAGCGAGAACGCCGACGGCGTCGTCGGATTGATCCTCGGCGACAAGCGCTCGATCCCGCCGAGCATCACCGCGGCACTGCAGTTCGGGCCGAGGCTGCTGATCCAGGGCAGCCCCGCGTGGAACACGCTGGCCGGCGAGGACGCCCGTGCACTGTTCAGCGGCGTTGCAGCGCACGCTATTTCGCGTATGCCGTCGCTGGTGACCGCAGGCGCCGGGCTCATGTTGGCCGCGCTGGCCCATGCCGCGGGGTGGCCGGTACCGGCGGGGGGTTCCCAAGCCATCCCCGACGCGCTCGCCGCCGACCTCCGCGCTCACGGCGGCGAGATCGTCGTCGGCGAGGAGGTCACCAGCCCACCGGGCGGCGTGGTGCTCTACGACACCGCGCCCACTGCGCTGCTGCGCATCTACGGCGACGAGCTCCCCGCGGGCTACGCGAAGACGCTGCGCCGCTACCGTTACGGTCCCGGCGTGGCCAAGGTCGACTTCGTGTTGTCGGGCGAAATCCCTTGGCGTGATTCACGATTGGCCCAGGCTCCGACCCTGCACCTGGGCGGGGACCGGGCCACTATGGCGGCCGCGGAACACGCCATCGCCCGGGGCCGCCACGCCGAGTGGCCGATGACCCTGGCGGCGCTGCCCCACCTGGTGGATCCGTCCCGGATCGACGCGCAGGGGCGGCGGCCGCTGTGGACCTACGCGCACGTGCCCGCCGGATCCACCGTCGACGCCGCCGAGACCATCATCGGCGTCATCGAACGCTTCGCGCCCGGCTTCCGCGACGTGGTGGTCGCGGCGCGCAGCGTTCCGGCGGCCCACCTGTCCGACCACAACGCCAATCTCGTGGGCGGCGACATCGGGGTGGGTGGGGCGAACATGTTCAGCGCGTTCACCGGGCCGGCGTTGCGCTGGGATCCCTGGTCGACGCCCATCGACAAGGCCTACCTGTGTTCGTCGGCGGTGCCGCCCGGCAGCGGGGTGCACGGCATGGCCGGCTACTACGCCGCCCGCTCGCTGTTGCGCCGCGAGTTCGGCATCAAGCAGATGCCCGCTCTGGCCCCCTGACTTGCGCCGAAATTGCATTCCACGCGCGTCAAACGCGAAAAACCTCGCGTGGAATGCAATTTCGGCGATCGGTGACTATGCGGTTTCGGTGATCGGGCGGTCCACCCAGCTCATCAGGTCGCGCAGCTTCTTGCCGGTGACCTCGATGGGATGCTCGGCGTTCTGCATGCGCAGGCCCTCGAGTTCCTTGTTGCCACCTTCGACGTTGGCGACCAGCCGCTTGACGAAGGTGCCGTCCTGGATCTCGGCGAGGATCTGCTGCATGCGCTTCTTGGTGTCGGCGTCGATGACGCGCGGGCCGGACAGGTAGCCACCGAACTCGGCGGTGTCGGACACCGAGTAGTTCATCCGTGCGATGCCGCCCTCGTACATCAGGTCGACGATGAGCTTGAGCTCGTGCAGCACCTCGAAGTAGGCCAGCTCAGGTGCGTACCCGGCCTCGACCATCACGTCGAAGCCGGTCTTGACCAGTTCCTCGGTGCCGCCGCACAGCACGGCCTGCTCACCGAAGAGGTCGGTCTCGGTCTCGTCCTTGAACGTGGTCTTGATCACGCCGGCGCGGGTGCCGCCGATGCCCTTGGCGTACGACAGCGCCAGCGCCTGGCCCTCGCCCTTGGGGTCCTGGTCGATGGCGATCAGGCACGGCACACCCTTGCCGTCGACGAACTGGCGGCGCACCAGGTGGCCGGGGCCCTTGGGCGCGACCATGCCGATGGTGACGTTGGCCGGCGGCTGGATCAGGTCGAAGTGGATGTTCAGTCCGTGGCCGAAGAACAGCGCGTTGCCGTCTTCGAGGTTGGGCTCGATGTCGTTGGTGAAGATCTCGGCCTGCGCGGTGTCGGGCGCCAGCAGCATGATCACGTCGGCCCACTTGGCCACCTCGGCCGGCGTGTCGACCTCCAGGCCCTGTTCGGTCACCTTCTCGCGGGACTTGGAGCCCTCCTTGAGACCGACCTTCACCTGCACGCCCGAGTCGCGCAAGCTCAGCGAGTGCGCGTGGCCCTGGCTGCCGTAGCCGATGACGCCGACCTTGCGACCCTGGATGATCGACAGGTCCGCGTCGTCGTCATAGAACATCTCAACTGCCATATTCGTGAATCTTCCTTACTTGACTTGTGTTTTCACTTGGTGGTGATTCCGCGCGGGCCGCGCGAGAGCGACACCACACCGGATTGGACGATCTCGCGGATCCCGTAGGGCTCGAGCACCCGCAGCAGCGCCTCGAGCTTGCCCGGCGTCCCGGTGGCCTCGATCGTCAACGACTCGTTGGACACGTCGACGACCTTCGCGCGGAACAGGTTCACCGCTTCGATGACCTGTCCTCGGGTCACGGCATCGGTGCGGACCTTGATCAGCGCCAGCTCGCGGGAGACGGCGTTGTCCTCTTCCTGCTCGACGATCTTGATCACGTTGACGAGCTTGTTGAGCTGCTTGGTGATCTGCTCGAGCGGGGATTCCTCCACGTCGACGACGATCGTCATCCGGGACAGGTTCTTCTGCTCGGTCGCGCCGACCGCCAGCGACTGGATGTTGTAGCCGCGCCGGGAGAACAGCGACGCCACGCGCGCCAGCACACCCGGCTTGTCCTCGACGAGCACCGACAGGGTGTGGGTGCGCCGCGGGGCGGGGGTCGTACTCATGCGTGGCCCTCTTCCGGGTCGTCGAACAAGGGCCGAATACCTCGTGCGGCCTGGATCTCGTCGTTGCTGGTGCCGGCAGCAACCATAGGCCACACCTGCGCATCAGCGCCGACGACGAATTCCACCACCACCGGGCGGTCGTTGATCGCGCGGGCCTGGTTGATCACGTCGACGACGTCCTCGGCGCGCTCGCAGCGCAGTGCGACGCAGCCCAACGCCTCGGACAGCTTGACGAAGTCGGGGATCCGCCGACTGTGGGTGGCCAGGTCGGTCTGGCTGTAGCGCTCCTCGTAGAACAGGGTCTGCCACTGGCGGACCATGCCGAGGTTGCCGTTGTTGATCAGGGCGACCTTGATCGGCACGCCTTCGATCGCGCACGTGGCCAGTTCCTGGTTGGTCATCTGGAAGCAGCCGTCACCGTCGATCGCCCACACCTCGGCGTCCGGGCGTCCCATCTTCGCGCCCAGCGCGGCCGGCACGGCGTAGCCCATCGTGCCCAGCCCGCCCGAGTTCAGCCATGTCTTGGGCTTCTCGTAGGAGATGAACTGCGCCGCCCACATCTGGTGCTGGCCCACGCCGGAGACGTAGATCGCGTCGGGTCCGGCCATCTTGCCCAGTGTCTCGATGACGTACTCGGGGCTCAGGCTGCCGTCGCTCTGCGGTCCATAGCTCAGCGGATAGGTGGCCTGGATGCCCTTGAGCTGCTCCATCCACGGCCCGATGTCGGCGGATCCGAGCGCGCCGTCCCGGCGCAGGGCCTCGATCAGATCGGTGATCACCGCCTTGACGTCACCGACGATCGGCACGTCGGCGTGCTTGTTCTTGCCGATCTCGGCCGGGTCGATGTCGGCGTGGATCACCTTGGCCTCGGGCGCGAAGGAGTCCAGCTTGCCGGTGACGCGGTCGTCGAACCGGGTGCCCAACGCGATCAGCAGGTCGCTGCGCTGCAACGCCGCAACGGCCGCCACCGTGCCGTGCATACCCGGCATGCCGAGGTTCTGCGGGTGGCTGTCCGGGAAGGCTCCGCGCGCCATCAGCGTCGTGACCACCGGGATCCCGGTCAGGTCGGCCAGGGCCCGCAACTCCTCGGTCGCCTCGCCGCGGATCACTCCGCCACCGACGTAGAGCACCGGCTTGCGCGCGGCGGCGATCAGCTTGGCCGCTTCGCGCACCTGCCTGTTGTGGGGCTTGGTGTTGGGCTTGTAACCGGGCAGCTCGAACTGCGGCGGCCAACTGAATGTGCACTCCCCCTGCAGCACGTCCTTGGGGATGTCGACGAGCACCGGGCCGGGCCGGCCGCTGGCGGCGATGTGGAACGCCTCGGCGATCACCCGGGCGATGTCGTCGCCGTCGCGGACCAGGAAGTTGTGCTTGGTGACCGGCATGGTGATCCCGGAGATGTCGGCTTCCTGGAACGCGTCCGTGCCGATCAGCGAGCGACCGACCTGCCCGGTGATGGCGACCACCGGGATGGAGTCCATGTACGCGTCGGCCAGCGGGGTCACCAGGTTGGTCGCGCCGGGGCCCGAGGTGGCCATGCAGACCCCGACCCGGCCGGTGGCGTGGGCGTACCCGCTGGCGGCGTGGCCGCCGCCCTGCTCGTGGCGGACCAGCACGTGCCGGACCTTCTGCGAGTCGAACAGCGGGTCGTACACCGGCAGCACGGCGCCGCCGGGGATACCGAAGATGACGTCGACGTCCAGCTCCTCCAGTGCCCTGACCACCGCCTGGGCGCCGGTGAGCTGTTGCGGGGCAACCTTTTTGGGGTGCCCGGAACCGGAGTTCACCTTGTGGGTGCCCGGTGTGGGGGTCCCGTTGGCCGGGGTCGCCGACTGTTCGGGGGGTCGTGTCGTGGGTGCGCTCACGATGTCCTCTTGATCCTTCTGGCCGGTGTGGCCTGTCGTGCCGATCCTGCGTGGTGCTGGGCAACAAAAAACCCCCGTCAGCCCAGCGGCTGTACGAGGGTTGCGCGTCGATCCGGTTGTGCTACGCCCGACTTGGGGCTAGCGCGGAATCAACGCGCAACCCAATTACTACGAGCGTGCCCGGGGTCTGCATAGCAGACGACGGTAGCCTCTGACCTGGCCCGAGGTCAAATCGCTGCGCTGCCGCTCACCGCGCCCGGAGCGCCGGCGTCCCGATGGGATGATGGGGGCATGGCTGAACCGACGGTGGATGCGCCGATCGTCATCAAGATCTCCCAGATGGCCCACCTGATGCCGCTGTTCCTGGCAATGGCGTTGATGTCGATCGTGATGGCCACACCGTCCTGGACGGCGGTCCTGCTGGTGATACCCGCGTTGCTGTCGGTGGCGATCGTGCGCTACCGCACCACGGCCGACCGGGAGACCGTCACCGCGCGCAACCTCTGGGGCAGCCGCACCGTGCGCTGGGAGGAGATCGACGGACTGCGCTTCGGCCGCAAGCTGTGGGCGGTCGCCCACCTCCGAGATGGCTCCGAGGTTCTGCTGCCCGCGGTGACGTTCAACACGCTTCCGTCGCTGACGCTGGCCTCCGGCGGCCGGGTGCCCAACCCGTACGAGTGATCCGCGGGTCAGCCCAGCGGGTTGGCCCCGTTGAGCAACACCCAGATCGCGACGCCCGCACCGATGCCCAGCACGAGCGCGGCGAACGAGCCGACGAAGGGGCGTCGGGCCCAACCCCGGCCCCGGTCGACGGCGTAGCGCCCCGGTCCGACGAGCACCAGCGCGGCGACCACGGCCAGCAACAGCACCTCGTACTCGTGACCGTCGTTGAGGAACGTCGACAGCCGACCCTCGTTCTGGGCGTCCATCGCCTCGGCGAGGACAGCGGTGACCAGGTAACCCAGCGCCCCGGCCGCGGCGACGGGGGTGAACACACCGATCACCAGCAGCACGCCGGCGACGATCTGTCCGCCGGCGGCCACGTAGCTGAGGATGTCGGCGTGGCGGAACCCGACGTCGGTGAGGTAGTCGCGGAATGCGCCGATACCTTCGCCGCCGAACCAGCCGAACATCTTCTGCAGGCCGTGGGAGATGAACAGCACCCCGATCGCCACGCGCAGCAGCAGCAGTCCCAGGTTCTGGGTGCCGCGCCGGTCGCCGTCGCGGCGGCTCTCGTCGACGGCCACCTCGGTGGGGGTCGCCGGCGTGCCGTACGCGCCCGCCGCCAGGCCGCCGGCCGGCGCCACGTACGGCAGCGGCTCCGGATCGGCACCCAGCGTGAACGGCTGGGCGGCGGCGGGCTTTCCGGTGTCGTAGCGCGGAATCGCCGTCGTCTCGAAATCCCCGCCGTAGTGCGGCGCGGACAGATCGTCCTCGGGGTCGACCAGGCGTGCGGACGCGGGCCGACCGCTGGTGTCGTCGGGTCGCTGCCAGAGTCCGGAATCGTGGGGACTGGTCACAGGTGCCAGGGTAAGGGCAAGTCACGGTTCCACCCGGGTATTGACTCGGCGCGTTGAGCACGTCTTTTCCGGCCGGGACGCAGGTGACGGGGCGTGCGTGGCGGATGGTGCGCCGCGATCCGTAACCTGACTGCCATGAGTCAGCGCCGGTCGTTGCGGGCATTCGCCGTTGTGTTGAGCGCCGTCGTGCTCGCCGGTGCCGGATGTGCGCGCTTCGATTCGGCCCAGTCCCAGCCGTTCACCACCGAACCCGAGTTGGCGCCGGGACCGAAGTCCTCGCCGCCACCGCCGCCGCCGCTTCCGGGCACCCCGTTCCCGAAGGAGTGCCCCGCCCCGGGCGTCATGCAGGGCTGTCTGGAGAGCACCAGCGGGTTGATCATGCTGCCCGACAGCCAGTCGGCGCTGGTGGCCGAGCGTCTCACCGGGGCGGTCAAGGAGATCGCGGTGCGCGCCGAACCGAAGGTCAAGACCGTGATCCCGGTCGATCCGGCCGGGGACGGCGGCCTGATGGACATCGTGCTGTCGCCGACGTATGCGCAGGACCGGCTGATGTACGCCTACATCAGCACCCCGTCCGACAACCAGGTGATCCGCATCGCCGACGGGGACATCCCCAAACCCATCCTGACCGGCATCCCCAAGGGCGCCACCGGCAACACCGGCTCGCTGATCTTCAGCAGCCCCACCACGCTGCTGGTGCAGACCGGTGACGCGGGTGACCCGGCGCTGGCCGCCGACCCCGGATCCCTGGCCGGCAAGTTGCTGCGCATAGAGCAGCCCACCACCGTCAACCAGGCACCGACCACGACGGCGCTGTCGGGCCTCGGAGCCGGCGGCGGAGTGTGCAAGGACCCATCGGACGACTCGCTGTACGTGACCGACCGGACCCCGACCGGTGACCGGCTGCAACGCATCACCAAGGACTCGCAGGTGTCGACGGTGTGGACCTGGCCGGACCGGCCCGGGGTGGCGGGGTGCGCCGCGATGGACGGCACGGTCCTGGTCAACCTGATCGACACCAAGCAGACCGTCGCGGTGCGACTCTCGGCCGACACCGGAGCGGTGACCGGCGACCCGGAGGTGGTGCGCCAGGATCAGCGTGGCCACGTGTGGGCGTTGCAGGTCTCTGCCGACGGCAACGTGTGGGGCGCGACAATCAACAAGACCGCCGGAGACGCCGAGAAGCTCGACGACGTGGTGTTCCCGCTGTTCCCGCAGGGCGGCTTCCCGCGCACCGAGGACGAACTGACCTAGTAGGCCCGCCTGCTCAGGCGCTGTGCGCGTCTTCGCGCCAGTCGTCGCTCTCCGGTTGCACCCCGAAGCTGTTGAGCCCCATGGCCAAGGTCAGGTAGCCGCCGACGGTGAACACCAGGTCCATCACTTGGCGCCGTTCGAGGTGGCCGGCCAGCCCCTGCCAGGTCTGCTCGGAAACCGTTGTGCGGTCGTATAATTCGTCGACCGCGGCGATGACCAGGCGGTGCAGGTGGTCGCCGGTGTCTGCGCCGCGCGCGGCCTCGATGTCGGCGTCGGTCAGGCCGGCGCGACGGCCCATCGGGACGTGGTGGCTCCACTCGTAGGCGCAGTCGGCGCGGTGGGCCACCCGCAGGATGGCCAGCTCGCGCAGCGCCGGCGGCAGGGTGGATCCGGCCAGCAGGTACGCCGAGAACGGTAGGTACGCCCCGGCCAGGTCCGGATGCTGGACCAGGGTGGCGATGGCGTTGCCGGACGCACCCGGTGCGCGCCGGTCCGGCGAGGTCGACTTCGCGATGACGTCCTGGACTTTGTCGTCGTCCCACTCGTCGTGCGGCAGCGGCGGTATCCGCATGCGGGTCAGCCCTGGCCGCAGGCGGCCATGACCAGTTCGCGCACCCGGGCCGCGTCGGCCTGCCCCTTGGTCGCCTTCATCACCGCCCCGACGATCGCGCCGGCAGCCTGCACCTTGCCGCCGCGGATCTTCTCGACGACGTCCGGGTTGGCGGCGAGAGCTTCGTCGACGGCGGCCTGGATCAACGAGTCGTCGCGCACCACGGCCAGCCCACGGTCGGTCATCACCTGTTCGGGTTCGCCTTCACCGGCCAACACTCCCTCGACGACCTGGCGGGCCAGCTTGTTGGACAGCTTGCCGTCGTCGACCAGCTTCACCACCGCGGCGACCTGGGCCGGCGTGATCGACAATGCGTCGAGTTCCACCCCGGATTCGTTGGCCTTCTGCACCAGGAAGTTGCCCCACCAGGCGCGCGCGGCGTCGCTGGAGGCGCCGTGGGCGACGGTCGCGGCGATCAGGTCGAGCGCGCCGATGTTGACCAGGTCGCGCATCACCTCGTCGGAGATACCCCATTCCTGTTGAATCCGCTTGCGCGACAACCACGGAAGCTCGGGAATGGTCTGGCGCAGCCGCTCGACGAGCTCGCGGCTGGGGGCCACCGGCTCGAGGTCGGGTTCCGGGAAGTAGCGGTAGTCCTGCGCCTCCTCCTTGCTGCGGCCCGGGGAGGTGTGGCCATCCTCGTGGAAGTGCCGGGTCTCCTGCACCACGTGCCCGCCGGACTGCAGCACCGCGGCCTGGCGGCGCATCTCGTAGCGCACGGCGACTTCGACGCTCTTGAGCGAGTTGACGTTCTTGGTCTCGGTGCGGGTGCCGAATTCCGTCTGACCGATCGGCCGCAGCGACACGTTGGAGTCGCAGCGCATCGACCCCTGGTCCATCCGGACATCGGATACACCCAAGGTGCGCAACAGGTCTCGCAGGGCGGTGACGTAGGCGCGGGCGATCTCGGGTGCGCGGTCACCGGCGCCTTCGATCGGTTTGGTGACGATCTCGATCAGCGGCACGCCGGCGCGGTTGTAGTCGGCCAGCGACGTGGTGGCACCGGCGATGCGACCGGTGTCGCTGCCCAGGTGGGTCAGCTTGCCGGTGTCCTCTTCCATGTGGGCGCGTTCGATCTCCACCCGCCAGGTGCTGCCGTCGTCCAGCGGCACGTCGAGGTAGCCGTTGAACGCGATCGGCTCGTCGTACTGGGAGATCTGGTAGTTCTTCGGCTGGTCGGGATAGAAGTAGTTCTTCCGGGCGAAGCGGCACCACGACGCGATCTCGCAGTTCAGCGCCAGGCCGATGCGGATGGCCGACTCGACCGCGGCCTCGTTGAGCACCGGCAACGATCCGGGCAGGCCCAGGCACACCGGGCAGACCTGGGTGTTGGGTTCGGCGCCGAACCGGTTGGCGCACCCGCAGAACATCTTGGTCGCGGTGGAGAGCTCGACGTGGACCTCCATGCCCATGACGGGCTCGTAGGTGACGACGACCTCGTCGTAGTCGAGCAGGTCAGCGGTGGCGACAGACATGCCCCAGATCCTAGTGAACCGGGCTCAGCCGAAGAACTCGGCGGCGTCGTCGTAGCGGCTCTGCGGCACCAGCTTGAGCTGGCGCACGGCGTCGGCCAGCGCCACGCGGCCGATCTCCTGGCCGCGCAGCGACACCATCATCCCGAACTCGCCCGCGTGCGCGGCGTCGGCGGCGTTGACGCCGAAGCGGGTGGCCAGCACCCGGTCGTAGGCCGTCGGGGTGCCGCCGCGCTGCACATGCCCGAGCACGGTGACGCGGACGTCCTTGTTGATCCGCTTCTCCACCTCGACCGCGAGCTGCTGGGCCACCCCCGTGAAGCGTTCGTGGCCGAACTCGTCGACCCCGCCCTGGCGCAGCTGCATCGAGCCCTCGGCCGGTTTGGCGCCTTCGGCGACCACGCAGATGAAGTGCGAATCCCCGCGCACGAACCGTTCTTTGACCAGACGGCACACTTCCTCGACGTCGAAGGGCTGCTCGGGGATCAGCGTCATGTGCGCCCCGGAGGCCAGCCCCGCGTTGAGCGCGATCCAGCCGGCGTGGCGTCCCATCACCTCCACCAGCATCACGCGCTGATGCGACTCGGCGGTGCTGTGCAACCGGTCGATGGCCTCGGTGGCCACGGTCAGCGCCGTGTCGTGGCCGAAAGTGACGTCGGTGCAGTCGATGTCGTTGTCGATGGTCTTGGGCACCCCGACGACGGGGACGTTCTCCTCCGACAGCCAGTGCGCCGCGGTCAGCGTGCCCTCCCCGCCGATCGGGATCAGCACGTCGATGCCGTTGTCCTCGAGGGTCTGCTTGATCTGGTCGAGCCCGGCGCGCAGCTTGTCCGGGTTGACCCGGGCGGTGCCGAGCATGGTCCCGCCCTTGGCCAGCAGCCGGTCGTTGCGGTCGTCGTTCTTGAGTTGGATGCGGCGGTTCTCCAGCAGCCCGCGCCAGCCGTCCTGGAAACCCACCACCGAGGAGCCGTACCTGACATCACAGGTGCGGACCACGGCGCGGATCACCGCGTTGAGGCCAGGACAGTCACCGCCGCCGGTCAGGACTCCGATACGCATGCGTCCATCCTTACCCTGTCAGAGCGCGTTCGGCAGCGGTCCCCGAGCGGTTTCGTAGGCCGCGCCCACCCGGTAGAGCCGGTCGTCGGCCAGCGGCGGCGCCATGATCTGCAGTCCGACCGGCAGTCCGTCGTCGGCGCTGAGCCCCGACGGGACCGACATCCCGCAGTGCCCGGCCAGGTTCAGCGGCAGCGTGCACAGGTCGAACAGGTACATCGACAGCGGGTCGTCGACCTTCTCCCCCAACCGGAACGCCGTGGTCGGGGTCGCCGGGGAGACGAGCACATCGACCTTCTCGTAGGCCTTCTCCAGATCCTGCGCGATCAGGGTGCGCACCTTCTGCGCCTGGTTGTAGTAGGCGTCGTAGTAGCCGGCCGACAACGCATACGTACCGATCATGATGCGGCGCTTGACTTCTGGGCCGAAACCGGCGGCCCGGGTGAGTGCCATCACCTCCTCGGCGCTGCGGGTGCCGTCGTCGTCGACCCGCAGTCCGTAGCGCATCCCGTCGAACTTGGCCAGGTTCGACGACACCTCCGACGGCAGGATCAGGTAGTAGGCGGGCAGCGAGTAGTCGAAGTGCGGGCAGTCGACCTCGGTGACCTCGGCGCCCAGCGCGGTCAGCTGCTCGACGGCGGCGTTGAACGACGCGAGCACTCCCGGCTGGTAGCCCTCTCCCTGAGCCAGCTGCTTGACCACACCGATCCGTACCCCGGCCAGGTCACCGCCCGCTCCGGCCCGCGCGGCACCGACGACGTCGGGGACGGCGGCGTGGATCGACGTCGAGTCGCGCGGGTCGTGCCCGGCGATCACGGCGTGCAGCAGCGCGGTGTCGAGCACCGTGCGCGCGCAGGGTCCGCCCTGGTCCAGCGACGAGGCGCACGCGATCAGGCCGTAGCGCGAGACCGTGCCGTAGGTCGGCTTGACCCCGACGGTGGCGGTCAGCGCCGCCGGCTGGCGGATGGATCCGCCGGTGTCGGAGCCGATGGCCAGCGGCGCCTGGAAGGCCGCCAGCGCGGCGGCGCTGCCGCCACCGGACCCGCCGGGCACCCGGTCGACGTCCCACGGGTTGCGGGTGGGCCCGTACGCCGAGTTCTCCGTCGAGCTGCCCATGGCGAACTCGTCCATGTTGGTCTTGCCCAGGATCGGGATCCCGGCGGCGCGCAGCCGCGCGGTGACCGTCGCGTCGTACGGCGACGTCCACCCCTCGAGGATCTTCGACCCACAGGTGGTGGGCATGTCGACGGTGGTGAAGACATCCTTGAGCGCCAGCGGCACCCCGGCCAGCGGCGACGGCAGCTCCACGCCGTCGGCGAGCGCCTTGTCGACCGCGGCGGCCGCCTGCAACGCCTCGTCACCGGCGACGTGCAGGAACGCGTTGTAGCGGTCGTCGGTGGCGGCGATCTGGTCCAGGCACGCCTGGGTCACCTCCGTCGACGACACCTCCTTGGCGGCGATCCGGGCGCCGAGTGTGGCCGCGTCCTGCCTGATCAGGTCGGTCATTCCGCCTCCCCGAGAATCCGCGGCACCGCGAAGCGGCCGTCCTCGGCGCGCGGCGCCGACGCCAACGCCTCGTCCTGGTTCAGCCCGGGCGTCACCTCGTCGGGTCGGAACACGTTGACGTCCTTGAGCGGGTTGTCGGTGGCCGTGACGCCGGTGACGTCGACCGCCGCGATCTGGCCGACATGACCGATGATGGCGTCGAGCTGACCGGCGAAGCTGTCGAGTTCGTCGTCGGTCAGGGCGAGCCGAGCCAGCCGCGCCAGGTGGGCAACCTCGTCGCGAGAGATCTGGGACACGACCACGCAGCCTAGTTGACGCTGGTCTCCGTGCCCTCCGTCGAGTCGCCCACCGGCGCCTTCCCGTGACACAGTGTTCGCCGTGCCCACCTATCTGTTGCGCGTCGAGCTCGAGGACAGGCCGGGAAGCCTGGGCTCGCTGGCCGTGGCGCTCGGCACCGCGGGCGCGGACATCCTGTCGCTGGACGTGGTGGAACGCACCGGCGGCTACGCCGTCGACGACCTGGTGGTCGAACTGCCCGCCGGCGCGATGCCCGACATGCTGATCACCGCCGCCGAACGACTCGAGGGCGTCTACGTCGACTCGGTCCGCCCGCACACCGGGCTGCTGGAGGCGCACCGCGAACTCGAGCTGATCGACCATGTCGCCGCCGTCGACGGCCGCGCCGCCCGCCTGCAGGTGCTCGCCGACGAGGCGCCCCGGGTGCTGCGCGTGGGGTGGTGCACGGTGACCGCGCTGACCGACACCGGGCCGCAGCGGATCGCGGGCAGTGCCGGCGCTCCGGAGACGGTGGCCGCCGACACCCCGTGGCTGCCGCTGGACCGTGCCCAGGCGCTCGACGAGACGGCTCCGTGGGTGCCTCAGGTCTGGCGCGACATGGACACCACGCTCGCCGCGGCACCGCTGGGCGATCCGCACACCGCGGTCGTGCTGGGCCGCCCCGGCGGCCCGGCATTCCGTCCCAGCGAGGTCGCGCGCCTGGGCTACCTGGCCGGGATCGTCGCGACCATCCTGCGCTGAGCTCAGCTGCTAGCGTCGAAAACGACGAAAGGGTTCGCGTGGAAACGCTGTTGATCTTGCTCGCGATCGGGTTGCTCATCGCCGCGGTCGTCGTCTTCGTCAAAGCCATGCGCCGGGCGAAGGAACCGAAGCAGCCTGCCCAGCGGCAGGATCCGCTCAAAGCGGGCCAGATGCAGACGTTCGGGCCCCGACAGCTCGCGCCGGGCGCCATCGTCAGCCACGGCGGCATCGACTACGTCGTGCGCGGATCGGTGACGCTGCGCGAAGGTCCGTTCGTCTGGTGGGAGCATCTCCTGGAGGGCGGTCCGGAGCCGGTCTGGTTCAGCGTCGAGGAGGACGAAGGCCGCCTCGAGTTGACCTGGTGGCTGCGCCGCAAGGACCTCGCGCTGCAGCCCGGCGGACCCCACACCGTCGACGGTGTGACGTTCACCGAGACCGAACGCGGCCAGGCGTCCTACACGACCGAAGGGACGACGGGGCTGCCGGCCGGCGGTGACATGGACTATGTCGACTACGCCGCCGCCGACGGGACGACGTTCCTGGGCTTCGAACGGTGGGGTGCCGGCATGCAGTGGGAGATCTCGCACGGCAGGTCGATGTCGCCCGGTGAGCTGACCGTGTATCCCGCGCCTTCTCCGGACGCATAGGACCGCTGTTGCCGTTGCACGAGCTCGCCGTGTCGCCGACCGACGTCAGCGGCACGGGCCTGGGCCTGGCACTCAACGCGCCCGCCCCACCACCGCTGGCGACGCTGCGCCTGCGCCATCCCACCGGCAGCGCGCTGCAGCTGGGGGTCTTGGGCGCGTCGCACGTGATCACCGTGGAGGACTCCGAAGTGTCGTTCTCCGAAGAGGTTTCGTGTGCGGTCCGAGCCGCCGAAGGCGCCCTCCCCCAGCGGGCCGACGCCCCCGGCTACCGACTGCAGTCCCGCATGACCACCCACGACGAGCCGGACTTCCGCAGGCTCGCCAACCACCTCCGGGACCGCTGCGCGACCGACGCGGCGTGGCTAGGCGGCGCCTTCCCCGGTGACGACGCGGCCCTGACCGCGCTGACCGCCGAGCCCGACGGTGCCGGCTGGCGGTGGCAGACATGGCACCTGTATCCGGAAGCCACGGGCGGGACCGTGGTGTACACCGAGAGCCGGTGGTGTCCTTGAGCAGCACCCGACTCTTCTTGTTGTCCGGCGCACTTGCGATCGGCGGCATCCTGTGCCTGGTGCTCGGAATCTCCATGATCGACAAGGACATTCGGACACACGTCGCCGAGAACTACCCGGCCTATTCACACGGCTCCGAGGCGTCGAGTTACGAGTGCTCGGGGTCCCCGGCGCGCGTGGCCGAGCAGTTGGCGAACTACCAGCGGCCCGAGGCCCGGGCCAACGACGGCGGCGTGGAGTACCTGCGCTACAACGACGACATCGTGATCGTCGGACCCGACGGCGCGCGGCCGTGCACCATCCGGGTCGAGGACGTCCAAGGGAGCCGCTACACCGGGGGCGGCTTCATCTTCCTGGGCCCCGGTTTCTTCCCCGGAGCTCCGTCAGGCGGCTCGGGCGGCAGTACCGGCGGCCCTGGCGGCGGGAAATGACCCCACGACAACCAGTCAAAGGAGATCCGCATGTATCAGGCCGCGATCGAGTTCGGCACAGTCAGCGGCGACGCCCTCGCCCAGAACGTGGTCGCTGCGCTGCTCTACTTCGTGGTCGGCGTCGTCGTCCTGGCGGCCGGTTTCGTGATGGTCGACCTACTCACCCCTGGCAACCTGCGCCAGTTGGTGTTCGTCGAGCGTCGGCCCAACGCGGTCGCCGTCGCCTCGGGGATGTACCTGGCGCTCGCCGCGGTGGTCGCCACCGCGATCGTTGCCAGTTCGGCTGATCTCGGGCAGGGACTCGTCGACGCCGCGGTCTACGGTCTGGTCGGCGTCGCCCTGCAGGGGGTCGCGCTGGTGGTGCTCGAGGTCGTGGTGCCCGGCCGGTTCCGGGACCTGATCACCGACGAACGACTGCACCCGGCGGCGATCGCGACCGCGGTGGTGCTGTTGGCCGTGGGAGCGGTCAACGCCGCCGCATTGTCATGACCTCGGCCTCCCCGGAACGCACCGGCGGCGGCATCACCGGGGAGGAGGTCGCCCCGCCCGGCACACGCTGGCGGGCGCTGCTGCTCGCGGCGGTGGCGGCGTGCGCGGCGTGCGGGCTCATCTATGAGCTGGCGCTGCTGACACTGTCGGCCAGCGTGCACGGTGGCGGTATCGTCGCGACCTCGCTGATCGTGGCCGGTTACGTCGCGGCGCTCGGGGTGGGCGCATTGCTCGTCAAACCGCTGCTGGGCCGGGCGGCCATCACGTTCATCGCGGTGGAGACGCTGCTCGGCATCATCGGTGGACTCTCGGCGGCCGCTCTCTACGTCGCGTTCGCCTTCATCGGTGGTTCGCTGTGGGTGCTGGTCATCGGCACGGTCGTGATCGGATGCCTGGTCGGGGCCGAGGTGCCGCTGCTGATGACGCTGCTGCAGCGGGGCCGCGTCGCCGGTGCCACCGACAG
The DNA here is from genome assembly GCF_041287115.1 of Mycobacterium sp. pV006. Taxonomy (NCBI): domain Bacteria; kingdom Bacillati; phylum Actinomycetota; class Actinomycetes; order Mycobacteriales; family Mycobacteriaceae; genus Mycobacterium; species Mycobacterium sp. pV006. The sequence continues at coordinate 40,776 of NZ_JBGGKT010000017.1, forward strand.
TGGCCGGGTGCTGGCCAATCTCAACGCCGCGGACTACCTCGGCGCGCTGCTCGGCGGGCTGACCTGGCCGTTCCTGTTGTTGCCGCATCTGGGCATGATGCGCGGCGCCGCGGTCACCGGCATGATCAACCTCGTCGCCGCGGCCGTGGTCGCGGTGTTCCTGTTGCGGCACATCATCAGCCGACGCGAACTGGCCGCGGCGCTGGGCGTGCTGGCCGCGGCGTTGGGTCTGCTCGCCACGTTGATGGTGCGCGCCGACGGCATCGAAACCACCACCCGCCAGCGGCTCTACACCGATCCGATCGTGGCCTACCAACGCTCGGCCTACCAGGAGATCGTCCTGACCCGCCGCGGTGACGACATGCGGTTGTATCTCGATGGCGGACTGCAGTTCTCGACGCGCGACGAACACCGGTACACCGAGAGTCTGGTGTACCCGGCGCTGGACGAGCGGACCCGTACGGCGCTCGTGCTCGGCGGCGGTGACGGGCTGGCGGCCCGCGAGTTGCTGCGGCACCCCACCCTGGAGCGGATCGTGCAGGTCGAACTCGACCCCGCCGTCATCGATCTCGGGCGCACCACGCTGCGCCCGGTCAACCGCGGTGCGCTGGACGACCCGCGGGTGCACGTGGTGGTCGCCGACGCGATGACCTGGCTGCGCGCACCCCACGCCCGGCCGCCAGGCGGGTTCGACGCGGTGATCGTGGATCTCCCCGACCCCGACACCCCCGCGCTCGGCCGGCTCTATTCGACCGAGTTCTACGTGATGATCACCCGGGTGCTCGCCCCGGACGGCCGGATGGTCGTGCAGGCCGGCAGCCCCTACTCCACACCAACGGCGTTCTGGCGCACCGTGTCCACCGTCGGCTCGGCCGGGTTCGGCACGACGCCCTACCACGTGCACGTACCGACGTTCGGCGACTGGGGTTTCGTGCTGGCCCACCGCGGCCGAGAGGCGCCGCGACCGACCGTGCCGGCGAACTCCCCGGCGCTGCGCTTCCTGGACCGACGGGTGCTCGACGCGGCCACCGTGTTCCCCGACGACCGGCCGCCGCTCTCATTGCCGCCGTCGACTCTGGAGCATCCCCGCGTCGTCGAGGACATCCGGCGGGGCTACAGCTGAGGGCTTTCTCAGACGGCGTCGGGTCCACCCTCGAGCAGCCGGCGGAAACCGTCCTCGTCGAGCACGGGCACACCCAGCTCGATCGCCTTGTCGTACTTGGAACCCGGTGCGTCACCGGCGATCACGTAGGCCGTCTTCTTCGACACCGAGCCGGCCGCCTTACCGCCGCGGGCGATGATCGCCTCCTTGGCGTCGTCGCGGCTGAAGCCCGCCAGCGAGCCGGTCACCACGATCGACAGGCCCTCGAGGGTACGGGCGATGCTCGCGTCGCGTTCGTCGGCCATCCGCACCCCGGCAGCGCGCCACTTCTCCACGATCGCGCGGTGCCAATCCACGGTGAACCAGTCGGTGACCGCGGCCGCGATGGTCGGGCCGACGCCTTCCACGGCGGCCAGCTGTTCCTCCGATGCGGCGACGATCGCGTCCAGGCTGCCGAACTCGGTGGCCAGCGCCCTCGCGGCGGTGGGCCCGACGTGGCGGATGGACAGCGCCACCAGCACCCGCCACAGCGGTTGGCTCTTGGCCTTGCCGAGGTTGTTGAGCAGCCGGCGCCCGTTGGCCGAGAGTTCACCCTTCTGGGTGGTGAACAGGTCGGTGCGCAGCAGGTCGTCCTCGGTGAGGTCGAACAGGTCGCCCTCGTCGGTGATCACCTGCGCCTGCAGCAACGCGATCCCGGCCTCGTAACCGAGCCCCTCGATGTCGAAGGCACCGCGCCCGGCGACGTGGAACACCCGCTCGCGCAGTTGCGCGGGGCAGGTGCGGGAGTTCGGGCAGCGGATGTCGGCGTCGCCCTCCTTGGCGGGGGCCAGCGCGGTGCCGCACTCCGGACAGTGGGTGGGCATCTCGAATTCGCGCTCGGTGCCGTCACGCAGGTCGACGACCGGTCCGAGCACCTCGGGGATGACGTCGCCCGCCTTGCGGATGACGACGGTGTCGCCGATCAGGACACCTTTGCGTTTGACCTCGGAAGCGTTGTGCAGGGTGGCCAGCCCGACGGTGGAGCCCGCGACCTTCACCGGCTCCATGTAGGCGAACGGGGTGACGCGTCCGGTGCGGCCGACGTTGACGCGGATGTCGAGCAGCTTGGTGGTCGCCTCTTCGGGCGGGTACTTGTAAGCCACCGCCCAGCGCGGCGCCCGGGAGGTGGCGCCGAGACGCCGCTGCAGCGCCACCTCGTCGACTTTGACCACCAGGCCGTCGATTTCGTGTTCCACCTCGTGGCGGTGCTCACCCCAGTAGGCGATGCGTTCGGTGACGGCTTCGAGCCCCTGCACCCGGGTGGTGTGGTCGGACACCGGCAGCCCCCACGTCTTCAGCGCGCGGTAGGCGTCGTGCAGCGTGGCGAACGGGGTCGCTCCGGCGCCTTCGACGCGCCCGACCCCGTGGCAGATCATCCGCAGGCGGCGTCGTGCGGTGACCGCGGGGTTCTTCTGCCGCAGCGACCCGGCGGCACTGTTGCGCGGGTTGGCGAAGGGCGGCTTGCCCTCGGCGACCAACCCGGCGTTGAGGTCCTCGAAATCCCTGACCCGGAAGAACACCTCACCGCGGACCTCCAGCACCTTCGGGACCGGGAATTCCTCGGTGCCGCTGAGCTTTTCGGGAATGTCGTCGATGGTGCGGGCATTGAGCGTCACGTCTTCGCCGGTGCGGCCGTCGCCGCGGGTCGCGGCGCGTTCCAGACGACCGTCGCGGTAGACCAGCGACAAGGCCACCCCGTCGATCTTCAGCTCGCACAGGTAGTGCGCGTCGGCGCCGATCTCGGTCTTGATGCGTGCCGCCCATGCCGCCAGCTCGTCGGGCGTGAAGACGTTGTCCAGACTCAACATTCGCTCGAGATGCTCGGCGGCGGCGAAGTCGGTGGAAAACCCGGCGCCTCCCACCAGCTGCGTCGGCGAATCGGGGGTGCGCAGCTCCGGGTGCTCGTCCTCGAGGGTCTGCAGCTGCTGCAGCAGGGCGTCGAACTCGGCGTCGGAGATGATCGGCGAGTCACGCACGTAGTAGCGGAACTGATGGTCACGGACCTCGTCGGCGAGCTCCTGCCATCGGCGGCGCAGGTCGGCGTCGGGGGCGTCGTCGGCCTGTTCGGCCAGCACCGCCTCGGGATCCGGGGTCACCTCGCGACTCACCCTGGCAGGCTATCGCGCTGTCCCGACAGCCTGCCGACGCCGTAGGCTGCTCTTCCATGCCGCACCCGATCATGTTCGGTGACGACGATCCGGGACTCGCGCAGGTGCGCGAGATTGCGTTGGGGTTTCCCGGCGCCACGGAGAAGGTCTCGTGGGGGCGGCCGGTGTTCTGCGCCCCGAAGATGTTCGCCGTCTACGGCGGCAGCCTCAAGGTCGACGGCTCGCGCGAACATCGCCAGTTCCCGCATGCCGTCCTGGTCAAGGTCGACGAGTCCGACCGTCGGGCACTCGAGCAGGACCGCCGCTTCTTCTTCCCCGCCTACCTGGGCCCGTTCGGCTGGCTGGGTCTGGACCTGACCGCGGCCGCCGTGGACTGGACCGAGGTCGGCGAACTGCTCGACGCGTCCTACCGGATGGTGGCGTCGAAGAAATTGCTCAAGGAGCTCGACCAACGTTGACCCGGGCGGGCACCGAACGTGCTTCGATCGGACCATCATGAGTTTCTCCAGCCCGTTCCCCGAAGTGGACATCCCCACAGCCAGCGTCTTCGACTACCTGTTCGACGGCATCGACGACGCCACCCTCGACCGTGTCGCCCTCGTCGACGCGAAGACCCGCCGCCACACCACCTACCGCGAGATGATCGGCCGGATCGACACCTTCGCCGGGGCGCTGGCCGCGCGTGGGGTCGGTGTCGGCGACGTGGTCGGGCTGCTCGCGCCGAACAGCTCCGCCTTCGCGATCGCGTTCCACGGCATCCTGCGCTGCGGGGCCACCGCGACCACGATCAATGCGCTGTTCACCGGCAAGGACGTCGCCAAACAACTCCGTGACGCGAAGGCGAGGATGCTCATCACGGTCACACCGTTGTTGGCGGCCGCCAAGGAGGGTGCAGCCCAGGCCGGCATCTCCGACGAGGACCTCGTGGTGCTCGACGGCGGTGGCCGCGACGTCGACGGCCATCCGAACGCCGAGGAGCTGTTGGCCGGCGCGCCCGCCGCGCCGCGGGTGGACTTCGCGCCGTCGACTCACCTGGCGGTGCTGCCCTACAGCTCGGGAACCACGGGGAACCCGAAGGGCGTGATGCTGACCCACCGCAACCTGGTGGCCAACGTGGCGCAGATTCGTCCGCTGCACGGCATGCAACCCGACGACGTGGTCCTGGCCGTGCTGCCGTTCTTCCACATCTACGGGATGACGGTGCTGCTCAACGCCGCGGTGCATGCGCGCGCCCAGCTGGTCATCATGCCGAGTTTCGACCTCGCCGAGTTCCTGGGCAACATCGCCGAACACCGGTGCACGATCGCGTTCATCGCCCCGCCGGTGGCCGTCGCACTGGCCAAACACCCGCTGGTCGACGACTACGACCTGTCGTCGCTGAAGGTGGTGATGTCCGGGGCCGCTCCCCTGGACGCCGACCTCGGACATGCGGTCGCACAACGGTTGGGCTGCAAGGTGGTTCAAGGATACGGCATGAGCGAACTCAGCCCGGTCAGCCACATCACTCCCTTCGACGGCGGCCGGGTCAACATGCTCATCGAGGCACCACTGAGCTCGGTCGGCTGGACGGTGTCCAACGCTGCCTCCAAGATCGTCGACCCCGAGACCGGCGACGAAATCGACCCGCCCGCAGAGGGTCTGAGCAAAACCGGTGAACTGTGGTTCAAAGGGCCGAACGTGATGGCCGGTTACCTCAACAACGAGGAGGCCACCAACGCGACCATCGACGCGCAGGGCTGGCTGCACACCGGGGACCTCGCGCAGGTCGACGCGAACGGCTGCGTCTACATCGTCGACCGGCTCAAAGAGCTGATCAAGTACAAGGGCTACCAGGTGCCGCCGGCCGAGTTGGAGGCGGTACTGCTGACGCATCCGCAGATCGCTGACGCCGCCGTGGTCGGCGTACCCGACGACGACGGCGAAGAGGTTCCGAAGGCCTTCGTGGTGACCCAACCCGGAAGCGAGCTCACCGCCGAGGAGGTCATCGAATTCGTCGCCGGTCAGGTGGCCCCGTACAAGAAGGTGCGCCGGGTGGCCTTCATCGACGCCGTCCCGAAGTCGGCGGCGGGCAAGATCTTGCGCAAGGACTTGCGCTCGCAGTGAGCGGTCGTCACAGACGCGACAGCTGGTTGCGTCCCCGGCGCTTGGCCTGATAGAGCGCCGTGTCCGCGCGAACAACCGTGTCGGTCAACGGTTCTGCACCGTCGTGGGCGGTGTAGCCGATAGAACATGTCTGGCCCGACGGCACACAGCGCTGGATGCGCTGCAGGACTGTTTCGGCTTGCGCGGGGGTGGTCGACGGCATCGCGACGATGAACTCTTCCCCGCCCCAACGGGCCAGCACGTCATCGCGCCGCAGCGAACTCTCGGCCTCGGCGGCGAAACGCCGCAGCAGCGCGTCACCGGCGGTGTGGCCGCGGGTGTCGTTGAAGTACTTGAAGTTGTCGAGGTCGATCACCGCGATGGTGAGCGCGGCGCCGGTCGACTTGTCGAGGATCTGCGACACCTGCTCGTCCCACGCCTGCCGGTTCCACAGGCCGGTCAGCGCATCGGTGGAGGCCGACTGTTTCAGGGCGGCATGGGCGGCGGCCAGGTGGGAGATGTCGCGCACTTCGAGCTGCACGCTCGGGATGCCCTCGTGACTGACCGCGGTGGCACTGAATTCGACCGTGAGCTCCGCACCGTCGGAACGGAGCAGCGTGCCGCGCTGCCCGCGCAGCGCCGGCCCGCCACCGATGATCTCTCGCAGCATGGTCTGCGCAGCGTCGCGCAGCTGCGGATGCACCAGCTCGAGCCCCGGTGTCGACGCCAGCGCGGTGCCGCACAGCGCGTCGGCCGCCGGGTTGGCGTACAGGATCTGTCCGCGGTCGTCGACCACGACCACGGCGACCGGTGACTGTTCGATCAATGCCCGCCAGCGCTGCTCGGCCTGGGCATGGGCGGCCCGGGCGGCCGCGAGTTCGGTGACGTCGGTGGACATCCCACCGACACCGATCACCTCTCCGGTGTCGCCGATCAACGGGAACTTCGTCGTGCGGTAGGTGTGGGTCGTGCCGTCAGGATGGACGACCTCCTCGCTGAACACCTGCCACCGCTGCGTGGTCATGATCTCGACGTCGCTGCGGCGGAAGCGGTCGGCGACCATGCGGGGGAACAGCTCGTGGTCGGTGCGCCCGATCAGACTCGCATTGCGGGTGACGTGTTCGAGCGCCGGATTCGCCATCAGGATCCGGCCGTCGGTGTCCTTGGCGTAGATGAGGACGTCGGCGTGTTTGAGCACCCCGTCGAGCAACCTCAGCTGGCGCCGCAGCGCCGCCGACGCCGACCGGCGCGACGCCGACCTCTCGGCGCCGTCCCGATTGCGGCGACGCAACTCGAGCAGCGCGAGTACCTGGTCGGCCACCGTCTGAAGGTGCCTGTGGGTGGCCGACTGCACCGGCCGCGGCATGACGTCCATGACGCTGAGCGCCCCGACGACGAACCCTGCGGGACTGAGGATCGGTACTGCGGCGACGAAGCGCGCGCCGGGAGCCGGACTGATCAACTGCGCTGTGCGGGCGTCGTCGAGGACATCGGTGACCCATGCCGGTACCGCCGGGCCGATCAGATGGGCGCACAGCGACTGCGCGCGCGGGATTTCCGTGAGTTCGACACCCACACCGGACTTCACCCATTCCCGGTCGACGTCGAGGAAGCTCAATGCCGCCATCGGTGCTTGGCAGACCTCGGCGGCGAGTGCGGTGAGGTTGTCGAACGCGGTCTCGGCCGGGGTGTCGAGAATGTCGTAGGAACGCAGCACCTGCAGGTGCTCGGCGTCGGAGGGACGCGCAGACCCCACGCTCATCGGCTGCCGTCTCCCCTTTCCGCACATCGGGTCGGCTCAGTTGCTTCCGACAATAGAGCAGGATCGGGAGCTGCTGAACACTTGTTTTCCGTCGCGGCCCAGCGGTCAGATGGCGTCCGGATCGGCGCGGAGGGCTTCTGCGGTCTTGCGCGCGAGTTCGACCGCCGTCCGCGCCCACCGGGGGGTCGCCGCGGCCAACCCGCAGGCCGGGGTGATCCCGATGCGCTCGGCCAGCACCGAGCGCGGGAATCCGAGGCGGTCGGTGATCGTCGCGACCGCGGCGGCGACCTCTTCGACCGACCGGCGCCCGGCGGGTTCGGTGGACGCCACCGCACCGAGCAGCACGGTCCGACCGGTCTCCACGAACTCGCCGATACCGTCGAGGTCGGCAGTCCTCAGGGTGTGCATGTCCACCGCGATCGCGTCGACCACACAGTCGCGCAACGCATTCCAGGGCAGACCGGAAGCACAACAGTGCAGTGCGATGTCCGGGCCGATGATCGCGGCGCAGTCGTCGAGCAGCGCGGTGACCGACGACTCCTCGACCGCGGCCACCGGGCTCAGACTCGTCACCCCCGAGAGGTCTCCCGCCACCGCGGCCGGCAGCGACGGCTCGTCGAGCTGCACCACCACGCGGGTCTGCAGCCGTCGCGAGACCTCCGCACGATGCGCAGCCATACCCTCGGCCAGTGACATCGCCACATCGCGGAACGCACCGCGATCGGTGATGGCGCGGTGCCCGTTGGCCAGTTCGAGCTGCGCCGCCAGCGTCACCGGGCCCGGACCCTGAACCTTGACGACCCGCTCCCCGCCGCGCAGACCGGCCTTCTCCCAGGCTTCCTCGAGCGCGTCGAGGTCCTCGTCGAGCAGGCTGGCCGCGCGCCGCATCGCCGAGCTGCGTCCCGACGCGATCCGGTAGCCCCGCGGCACGGTGTCGAGGGGCAGGTCGACGAGCAGCGCGCCGGCGCGTCCGATCAGGTCGGCGCCCACGCCGCGCGCGGGCAACTCCACGAGGTGGGGCATCTGGTGGAGTTCTCCGATCACCACCTCGGCGGCCTCGGCCGGGGAGGTACCGGGCCACGATCCGATGCCGGTCGCGGTGGCGAAGACAGTCACCGCCCGACGATATTGCACCCACTACAGTCGAGCCATGACGGCCCGCGGCAGATGGCGTCGGTGGTCGCCGGCGGTGGCGGCGGCGGTACTGCTGGCCGGATGCACCCACACCGTCGGCGGGACAGCGGCACGCACGGCCCCGCTGCCCGACGAGAAATCCCGGTCACCCGTCGACGTGGACACCGTCCTTCTCGACCGGCAACAGATGCAGGCGCTCACCGGCGCGGGCGCCGACCTGACCCCGATTCCCGGCATGGAGTCCAAGATGCCCGTCGATGTCGACCATCTCCTGGGAACCGTTCCCGCGCAATGCAGTTGGCTGGTGGCCGAGACCCAGGTGTTCGGCGACGAGGTCGAGGAGTTCCACAAGACGTCCTACCAGAACCCACCCGACGGGGCGCTGATCTCCCAGGCGGCCGCCGGGTACCGCGACGTCGACACCGCTCGGCGCGCGTTCGGGGGGCTGGTCGACTCGATCCGACGCTGCGCGGACACGCCCGCAGGACCGGCCCTGGTGGGCCCGGTGACGACCACCGAGGACACGGCACGGACCCGGCCCGGCAGTTGCGGGCGGGACTACCGGATCAAAGCCGAAGTGCTGGCCGAGATCACGTTCTGCGCCTTCGCCGACTCCGTGTCCGACACCGTCATGACCAACATCATGAGCAATATCCCCCGCTAGCCGGCGGCGCGGATGGTCGCGGAGCCCAGCACCTCGTCCCCGTCGGGGTCGGGGCGGTAGAGCACCAGCGTCTGGCCCGGCGCCACACCGCGCAGCGGTGTGCGCAGGTCGACGGTGACGCTGTCCTCGGCGACGTGGGCGACCGCGTCGACGACACCCCCGTGCGCGCGCACCTGCACCTGGCATTCCAGCGGTCCGTCCGGCGCCACGCCGGAGGTGACCACCGGGGTGTCGCCCACCAGCGTGGTGACGTCGAGATCGGTGATGTCACCGACCCGCACGGTGCCGGTGGCGGCGTCGATGCCGGTGACGTAGCGCGGCCGACCGTCGGGTCCCGGCCCGGCGATACCGAGCCCTTTGCGTTGACCGACGGTGAATCCGTGCACCCCGTCGTGTTCGGCCAGTACGACGCCGGCTGCGTCGACCACCGAGCCGCGGCGGACGCCGATCCGCGCGCCGAGAAACGCGCGGGTGTCCCCGGTCGGGATGAAACAGATGTCGTGGCTGTCGGCCTTCTCGGCGACCGCGAGACCCCGCCGGGCCGCTTCGGCGCGGATCTGCGTCTTCGGGGTGTCACCGATCGGGAACAGCGCGTGCCGCAATTGTTCTGCGCTCAGCACCGCCAGCACGTAGGACTGATCCTTGTCGGCGTCCACGGCACGACGGAGTCGACCGTCGGACAGCCGCGCGTAGTGGCCGGTGGCCAGCGCGTCGAAGCCCAGCGCCAGTGCCCGGGCCGCCAGCGCGGAGAACTTGATGCGCTCGTTGCAGCGCACACATGGGTTCGGCGTCTCGCCGCGAGCGTAGGACTCGACGAAGTCGTCGATGACGTCCTCTTGGAACCGCTCGGCGAAATCCCAGACGTAGAACGGGATTCCGAGAACGTCCGCGACGCGACGGGCGTCGCCGGCATCTTCCTTCGAGCAGCAGCCCCGCGATCCGGTGCGCAGGGTCCCCGGCGCCGAGGACAACGCCAGGTGCACACCGGTGACGTCGTGGCCGGCGTCGACCATCCGGGCGGCGGCCACCGAGGAGTCGACGCCCCCACTCATCGCGACGAGGACCTTCACGGGCGGCCTGCTCCGGATCGATCGCCGGCTCCGGCCAGCGCGGCCTGGCGCGCCCGTTCGACCGCGGCCGGGAGTACCGCGAGCGCGGCATCGACGTCGCCGTCGGTGCTGGTGTGCCCCAGAGACAACCGCAGGGACCCGCGGGCGCTGGCCGACTCGGCGCCCATGGCGGTCAACACGTGTGACGGCCGCGCCACCCCGGCGGTGCAGGCCGAGCCGGTCGAACATTCGATGCCCTTGGCGTCCAACAACATCAGCAGTGAGTCGCCCTCGCATCCACGGAAGGTGAAGTGCGCGTTGCCCGGCAGTCGTCCCGCCCCGCGCGCACCGTTGAGGTACACGTCGTCGACGGCGCCGAGCACGCCGTCGACCAGCCGGTCACGCAATGAACGCAACCGTGCGGCCGTGGCGTCGATCGTCTCGACCGCATCGCGCGCAGCGGCCGCCATCGCCACCGCGCCGGCGACGTCCTGGGTGCCCGATCGCACGTCGCGTTCCTGACCGCCGCCGTGCAACTGCGGCACACAGTCGGCGTCGCGGCGCAGCAGGAGTGCGCCGACACCGGTGGGGCCACCGAACTTGTGGGCGGTGACACTCATCGCCGACAGATTGCTGGCCGCGAAGTCCACCGGCAGCTGCCCCACCGCCTGGACGGCGTCGCTGTGCATGGGGATGCCGAATTCTCTTGCCACCGCGGCCAATTCATGTATCGGCAGCACCGTGCCGACCTCGTTGTTGGCCCACATCACCGAGATCAGGGCCACGTCGGTGGGGTCGTCGAGGGCCGCACGCAACGAGGCCGCGCTCACAGCGCCGACCGCGTCCACCGGAAGCCAGGTCACCTCGGCGCCTTCGTGTTCCACCAGCCACTGCACCGCGTCGAGAACCGCGTGGTGTTCCACCGGCGTGGTGATGATGCGGCGGCGCCGCGGATCGGCGTCGCGCCGCGCCCAGTACATCCCCTTGATCGCGAGGTTGTCGCTCTCGGTGCCGCCTGCGGTGAAGATGACCTCGGACGGGCGCGCCCCCAGCAGGTGCGCCAGCGCTTCCCGCGACTCCTCGAGCCGACGCCGGGCCACGCGTCCGGAACCGTGCAGTGACGATGCGTTACCGACCGTGCCGAGCACAGCACTCATCGCCTCGATGGCGACGGGACGCATCGGAGTGGTGGCGGCGTGGTCGAGATAGACCGGCGCGGGCAGGGACATAGCCGTTCCAGGATAGCCGTCCGGGACGGTCGGACCTCAGTCACCGCAGCTCGACGCCGGTCAGGCGACCGGGGCGCGTCGTCGGGGGTGTGCCGGCGCACGCACCGGCTCGACGTCGGAGCCGCGCACCACCCGCTGGCAGCGCTGCGCGAGTTCGCGGCGGTCCGAACCCGGCAGTTGCAACGACTCGACGTGTACTCGCGCGACCGTGCGGCGGGCCGAGAGTATCCGGCGCAGCGACGCGAACAGGGTGTCGTCGCCGATGTAGGCGGGCACCGTCGACAGCGCACCGTCGCTGTCGTGATAGCTCAACCGCAGCGGCTGGACGGCCCGCTGTGCGTCGATCGCGGCCTGGAACAGCGCGGGCCGGAAGTCACCGTGCGCCCGGCCGCACCAGGTGGTGCCCTCGGGGAAGGCGACCACGGTGCGGCCCCGACGCAGGCGATCCGCGACCGCGTACACCACGTCGGGCAGGCTGCGCAGTTCGGCCCGGTCGATCGGGATGACCTTGACCAGGCGGGCCACCAGACCCAGCGCGGGCCACCGCAGCATCTCGGCCTTCGCGACGAACGCGCCGGGCAGCACCGCCCCGATGACGAAGACATCCGCCCACGACACGTGCCCGGCGACCACCAGGACGCCCGTCACGTTGCGGATCGGTCCACCGGAGACCGAGACCCGGATCCCCAGGCAGCGCAACACGGCGCGGCAGTAGCGCCGTTGCCACGCGCGGCGCCCCGGCGCCGGCACCGCCAGCAGCGGCATCAACGGCAGCAGAAGCGTCAGCGCGGCAGCGCGGAGCCCGACCCGGGTGACGATCTGCAGGCGCCGACCACCCGGGCGGGCGGCGACGCAGTCCCGGCCGCACGTCGCGGTCGGCAACCAGGCGTGCGAGGTCATCGCGCACCCGCGGCGTGCTGAACGGACCGCAGTCTGCGCAGGTAGCGAATGTCGGCGCGACGTTTGTCCAGCAGCGCAGGCAGGTCGCCCACGCCGAAGATCGGGTCGTGCGCCGGTTCCCCGCACACCTGCGCACCCAACCGCAGGTAACCGCGCAACAGCGGAGGCACCGTCACCCGCGGCGGCGCGGCGATGTCGTCGAGGGTGCGGCCGTCGAGGACGACGGGACGGTGCGGGAAGACGGTGTGGCGGACCGGCGCGGCGTGGCGTCGGCGCACGAAGTCGCGGACCCCGCGCAGCGCACTGCCCGGTGCACCGTCGCCGGCGGGGTCGTGCAACGGGACCGACACACAGCCCGCGACGTGGTCGTAGCCGCAGCGGTCCAGGTAGGCCAGGATCCCGCTCCACATCAACAGGATCACCGCGCCGTTGCGGTGGTCGGCCCGCACGACCGCGCGGCCCATCTCCACCAGCGTCGGTCGCAGCTCGTCGAGACCGGTGACGTCGAACTCGGTGGACATGTAGAGGCCGCCCGCCGCGATCGCCGCAGGTGGCGGCAGCATCCGGTAGCAGCCGACCAGATCGCCGGTCGCGTCGTCGCGGACCAGCAGGTGGTCACAGAACTCGTCGAACGGGTCGGCGTCGCGGTCGGTGTCGCCGGCGAGGGTGAATCCGGGTTCGGTGGAGAAGACGTGATGGCGCAGCCGTTGGGCCGCCGCGATGTCGTCGCCGTCGCTGCTCAGCAGCAGCGAGTAGCTCGGTGCGGGGGTCTGTGGCGCAGGACTGTCGGATCGGATGAGGACAGAGGCGGTGCTCACGCTCAGCACGGTCGCGCAGCGGGGTCACCGCGCGCTGTCGGCGCAGTGACGTGTCGATGAGCGTCAGGTGACGAGTCGGGCCCGCCTTTTCGGCCGAGCAGACGCAAAATCGCCCAATTCCCGGAGGAAAAGGGCGACTTTGCGTCTGGTGGCGAGGAGGACTCAGCCCTTGCGAGCCTTGACCGCCTCGGTCAGCTGCGGGGTGACCTTGAACAGGTCGCCGACGATGCCGAGGTCGGCGATCTCGAAGATCGGCGCCTCTTCGTCCTTGTTGACCGCGATGATCGTCTTGCTGGTCTGCATGCCGGCGCGGTGCTGGATCGCTCCGGAGATGCCCAGCGCGATGTACAGCTGCGGCGAGACCGTCTTGCCGGTCTGACCCACCTGGAACTGGCCGGGGTAGTAACCCGAGTCGACGGCGGCGCGGGACGCACCGACGGCGCCGCCGAGTGCATCGGCGAGCTCCTCGACGATCTTGAAGTTCTCCTCGCTGCCGACACCGCGGCCACCGGCCACGACGACGGTGGCTTCCGTCAGCTCGGGACGGTCACCCGCCACGGCGGGCTCACGCGAGACGATCTTGGTGGCGTTCTCGGCCTGCGCGGGCACCTCGACCGAGACGACCTCACCGGCGCCGTCGGCGGGCTCGGCGTCGATGGCACCGGCACGCACCGTGATGATCGGGGTGTCCCCGACGGCCTCGGCCTCGACGGTGAACGCGCCACCGAAGATCGAGTGGACGCCCTTGCCGCCCTCCTTGACCTCCACGACGTCGGAGAGCAGGCCGGATCCGATACGGGCGGCCAGGCGGCCCGCGATCTCCTTGCCGTCGGCGTTGGCCGCCAGCAGCACGGCAGCCGGGCTGGCCGACTCCGCCAGCGAGGCCAGCACGTCGACATACGGGGTGATCAGGTAGTTCTCCGCGTCGTCGGACTCGGCGACGTAGATCTTGGCCGCACCGGCGGCCTTGAGCCCGTCGGTCAGGCCCTCGGCGGTGCCGGGCTTGCCGACGACCACCGCGGCGGGCTCGCCCAGCGTGCGGGCGGCGGTGATGAGTTCCTGGGTGACCTTCTTCAGCGCACCCTCAGCGTGCTCGACGAGCACGAGTACTTCAGCCATGGAAATGTCTCTCGTTTCTGGAGGTAACGGAAAAGTTCTGCTAGATGATCTTCTGGCCGACCAGGTACTCGGCGATCTTGCTGCCGCCGTCGCCTTCGTCGGTGACCTTCTCGCCGGCGGTCTTGGGCGGCTTCGGGGTCGACGAGAGCACCTTGGAACCGGCGTTGTCGACGCCGACCTCGTCGGCCTCCACACCGATCTCGGCGAGCGTGAGCTTGGTGACTTCCTTCTTCTTCGCGGCCATGATGCCCTTGAAGGACGGGAAGCGCGGCTCGTTGATCTTCTCGTTGACGCTGACCACCGCAGGCAGCGAAGCCTCGAGGGTGAACACACCGTCGTCGGTCTCGCGCTCGGCGACGACCTTGCCGTTCTCCACGGTCAGCTTGCGCACGTGGGTGAGCTGGGGCAGGCCCAGGTACTCGGCGATGATGGCCGGGACGGCGCCGCCGGTACCGTCGGTGGCCTCGTTGCCGGCGATGACGAGCTCGGTGCCCTCGATGGTGCCCAGCGCGCGGGCCAGTGCCCACCCGGTCTGGACCATGTCGGAACCGTGCATGCCCTCGTCGACCAGGTGCACCGCCTTGTCGGCGCCCATCGACAGCGCCTTGCGGATCGCCTCGGTGGCGCGCTCGGGACCGGCCGTCAGCACGGTGACCGTGCTGTCGCCGCCCTCGCGCTCCTTGATCAGCAGCGCTTCCTCGACGGCGCGCTCGTTGATCTCGTCGAGCACCGCGTCGGCGGCTTCGCGGTCCAACGTGTAGTCACCGTCGGACAGCTTGCGCTCGGACCAGGTGTCAGGGACCTGTTTGATCAGGACCACGATATTCGTCATAGCTCTGGTTCGTCCTCCTCGAAGGGGCCGAAAAGTTCGGCCTGCAATACCACGCTTGGAGCAATCACCACCATGTTACCCGCGGGTAACTTGCGGTGGTTCGCCAGAACACCATAACTGGTCGGCTTCGGGTTTCTGTCAGCCCATAGATGAGCGAACTATTCGTCATCGGACGGTTACGGGTTAGCCTGCCTTCCGATGAGCGCATCTGTTGCCAACAGCTCCCGTGGAGACCAGCCCGCCGAGGCACCCATGGCCCTGACCGGTGAACGGACCGTCCCCGGCATCGCCGAGGAGAACTACTGGTTCCGTCGCCACGAAGTGGTCTACCGGCGTCTGGTCGACCACTGCCGTGACCGGGTCGTGCTCGAAGCGGGCTGCGGCGAGGGCTACGGGGCTGATCTCATCGCCGACGTCGCACGCGCGGTGATCGGACTCGACTACGACGAGTCCGCCGTCGCGCACGTCCGCGCTCGCTACCCGCGCGTCGACATGCGTCACGGCAATCTCGCACAACTGCCGCTCGAGGACGCCTGCGTCGACGTCGTGGTCAACTTCCAGGTCATCGAACACCTGTGGGACCAGGGGCAGTTCGTCGCCGAATGCCGACGCGTGTTGCGGCCCGGTGGCGTGTTGTTGATGTCGACCCCGAACCGGATCACGTTCTCCCCCGGCCGGGACACCCCGGTCAACCCGTTCCACACCCGCGAACTCAACGCCGCGGAGCTGACCGATCTGATCGAGTCGGCGGGGCTGCGGATGGAGTCGATGCTGGGCGTTTTCCACGGTGCCCGTCTCGCCGAACTCGATGCGCGCCACGGTGGTTCGATCATCGACGCCCAGATCGCCCGTGCCCTGGCCGACGCCCCCTGGCCCGCCGACCTGCTGGCCGACGTCGCCTCGGTGGACGTCGACGATTTCGACGTGGTGCCGCACGGACCCGGCCGCGACATCGATGACAGCCTGGACCTGGTAGCGATCGCGGTGCGGCCGTGACGACCACCGGCGACGACCCTGTCCCGGGACTGTTCACCCTCGTCCTGCACACCCATCTGCCGTGGCTGGCCCACCACGGCCGCTGGCCGGTCGGCGAGGAATGGCTGTACCAGTCCTGGGCGGCCTGCTATGTGTCGCTGACCCGCGTGCTGCGCGGCTTGGCCGCCGAGAACCGCACGCACCTGGTCACTCTCGGCATCACCCCGGTGGTTGCCGCGCAACTCGACGATCCGTACTGCCTACAGGGCATGCATCATTGGCTGGCCAACTGGCAGCTGCGCGCACTGGAAGCGGCCACCACCCGCACGGCGACCGGCACGTCGCCTGCATCGGCTCCAGAAGCCCTGCGGCGCTTCGGAACCCACGAGCTGGCCGGGGCGGATCAGGCGATGGCCGAGTTCGACACCTTCTGGCGCCACGGCGGCAGCCCGGTGCTGCGGGAACTGATCGACAGCGCAGTCATCGAGCTGCTCGGCGGACCCCTGGCCCACCCGTTCCAGCCGCTGCTGAACCCGCGGTTGCGGGAGTTCGCGCTGCGCGAAGGCGTGGCCGACGCCGGGCAGCGTTTCGCCCATGTCCCACGCGGCATCTGGGCTCCCGAATGCGCCTACGCACCCGGCATGGAGACCGGTTACGCCGCCGCGGGGGTCGGTCACTTCATGGTCGACGGACCGTCGTTGCACGGCGACACCGCGCTGGGTCGCCCGGTCGGTGACACCGACGTCGTCGCGTTCGGCCGCGACCTGCAGGTCAGTTACCGCGTGTGGTCTCCGAAGTCGGGCTATCCCGGCCATTCCGCCTATCGCGACTTCCATACCTACGACCACACCACCGGGCTCAAACCCGCTCGCGTGACCGGACGCAACGTCCCGTCCGAGGAGAAGGCGCCCTACGACCCCGAGCGCGCCGACGCCGCGATCGACGGCCACGTCGCGGACTTCGTCGGCACGGTGCGCCGCCGGCTGCGCTCGGAGAGTGAGCGGATCGGACGGCCGGCGCACGTCGTGGCCGCATTCGACACCGAACTGTTCGGCCACTGGTGGCACGAGGGTCCCGAATGGCTGGGCCGGGTGCTGCGCGCCCTGCCGGCGGCGGGGGTACGTGTGGGCACGCTGTCGGACGCCGTGCGCGAGGGTTATGTCGGCAGCCCGGTGCAACTGCCGCCGAGCTCGTGGGGGTCGGGTAAGGACTGGCAGGTGTGGGCCGGCGAGAAGGTTTCCGACCTCGTCCAACTCAACACCGAGGTCGTCGACACGGCGCTGACCGCGGTGGACAAATCGCTTGCGCAGGGTGCGCCCGCGGCGCGTGATGTCGTGGCCGACCAGATTCTCCGGGAGACGCTGCTGACGGTCTCCAGTGACTGGCCGTTCATGGTCAGCAAGGATTCGGCCGCCGAATACGCGCGCTACCGGGCCCACCTGCACGCCCACGCCACCCGGGAGATCGCCGACGCGGTCGCGTCCGGGCGCCGTGAGCAGGCACAGCGGCTCGCGGCGGCCTGGAACAAGGCCGACGGGCTGTTCGGCGCTCTGGACGCGCGGAGGCTGCCGGTCGCATGAGGCTGAAGATCCTGCTCGTCTCCTGGGAGTACCCGCCGGTGGTCATCGGCGGGCTCGGCCGCCACGTGCACCACCTGGCCACCGAGCTGGCCGCGGCGGGCCACGACGTCGTCGTCCTCAGTCGACGGCCGACCGGCACCGACCCGATGTCGCACCCGACGAGCGACGAGATCGGCGAGGGTGTGCGCGTCATCGCGGCCGCGGAGGACCCACACGAGTTCACCTTCGGCACCGACATGATGGCGTGGACCCTGGCCATGGGCCACGCGATGATCCGCGCCGGTCTGGGCCTGCACGACTGGCGCCCCGACGTGGTGCACGCCCACGACTGGTTGGTCGCCCACCCCGCCGTCACACTGGCCGAATACTTCGATGTGCCACTGGTTTCCACCATCCACGCCACCGAAGCGGGGCGGCACTCGGGTTGGGTCGCCGGCCCGGTGAGCCGGCAGGTCCACGCGCTGGAATCGTGGCTGATCCGCGACTCGGACTCGCTGATCACCTGCTCGGCGTCCATGCGCGACGAGATCACCACACTGTTCGGGCCGGAACTGTCCGAGATCTCGGTGATCCGCAACGGAATCGACACCCACGGTTGGCCGTTCGCGCCGCGTCGGACCCACGCCGGCCCGCCGGAGCTGCTGTACTTCGGGCGGCTGGAATACGAAAAAGGCGTGCACGACGCGATCGCCGCCCTCGCCCGGATCCGCCGCTCACACCCGGGCACGACGCTCACGGTGGCCGGCGACGGCACCCAGTTGCAGTTCCTGCAGGACCAGGCCCGCAAGCACCGCGTCCTGAAAGCCACGAAATTCATCGGCCGGCTCGAGCACTCCGAGTTGCTCGAACTGCTCCACCGCGCCGACGCCGCGGTGCTGCCGTCACTCTACGAACCGTTCGGCATCGTCGCGCTGGAGGCTGCGGCCACCGGTCTGCCGCTGGTCACCTCGTCGGCGGGCGGGCTCGGCGAGGCCGTCATCGACGGAGAGACAGGACTGTCCCACGCGCCCGGCGATGTGGCCGGGCTGACCGCGGCCGTCCGTGCGGTGCTCGACGCGCCCGAGGCGGCACAGCAGCGCGCCGTGGCGGCCCGGGAACGGCTCACCGCCGAATTCGCCTGGCACACCGTGGCCGCCGAGACCGCTCAGGTGTACCTGGCCGCCAAGCGCGCCGAACGACGGCCGCAACCCCGCCGACCCATCGCCGAACGCCCCCTGCCGGGGCGCTGAGGGTCAGCGCCGGATCGTCAGCGCTGGGCCCGACTGAGCGCTTCCTCCCCGGCCTCGTCCCTCGGCCGGATCGTCAGCGCTGGGCCCGACTGAGCGCTTCCTCCCCGGCCTCGTCCCTCGGCCGGATCGTCACCGCTCGGCAGCCTTCTTGCGCTCGATATCCGCCAACGCCGCCGCCAACTCGGCACGCTGGGCAGCCGACGTCTCCCACGACACCTTGCGGTTCTTCACCACCTTGGCCGGCGCGCCGACCGCGATCGAGAAGTCCGGGATCTCACCCCGCACCACGGCATGCGAACCCAGCACGCACCCGCGGCCGATCGAGGTGTTCCGCAACACGCTGACCTTCACGCCCACCCACGTGTCGGGACCGATCCGCACCGGCCCCTTGACGATGCCCTGGTCCTTGATCGGCAGCTCGATGCTGTCCATCTTGTGGTCGAAGTCGCAGATGTAGCACCAGTCGGCCATCAGCACCGAGTCGCCGAGCTCGATGTCGAGGTAGGTGTTGATCACGTTGTCCCGGCCCAGAACGACCTTGTCGCCGATGCGCAGCGAGCCCTCGTGACAGCGGATGGTGTTCTTGTCGCCGATGTGCACCCACCGGCCGATCTCCATCTGGGACAGCTCCGGGGTGGCCTGGATCTCGACGTCCTTGCCGAGGAACACCATGCCGCGGGTGATGATGTGCGGGTTGGCCAGCTTGAACTTCAGCAACCGCCAGTAACGGACCAGATACCACGGCGTGAAGGCGCGGTTCTTGAGCACCCATCTCAGCGAGTCCCTGGTGAGGAACTTCGCCTGCCGCGGATCCCGGAGACGCGAGCCCCGCCAACGCTTGTGCAGCGGCGCTCCCCACATCGTCGTCATGGCCGCAAAGCCTACGCGAGGACAGGCACCCCGAACGGTTACCCTCACGTGGGCTCGACATCGACGCGCAGCGCCGCGTCGCCGACGTGAGAAGGGATCTTGTGCTCCGGCGAATCATCGGGGTGGCAGCGGCGACGCTGGTCACCACAACGGTCGCTAGCTGCGGTACCACCGATTCCTGGGTCGAGGCCAAGCCCGCAGACAGCTGGGCCGCCCAGTACGCCGACGCCGCCAACCGCAGCAGTTCACCGGTGGACGGTGCCGAACGGCTCCGGCTGGAGTGGACGCGTTCGGTCAAGGGTGAGCTGGGCGCACAGGGGGCGCTCGGCTCGGGCAGCTATCTCGCCCTCAACGCCCAGACCGAGGCGGGCTGCTCGCTGATGGTGTGGGAGGCCGATAACCGGGCCAGGCAGCGCTGGTGTACCCGTCTGGTGCAGGGCGGTGGCATGTCGAGCCCGCTGCTCGACGGGTTCGACAACGTCTACGTCGGCCAACCGGGCGCGGTGCTGTCGTTCCCGACGACCCAGTGGATCCGGTGGCGCCAACCGGTGATCGGGATGCCGACCACCATGCGCATCCTCGACCCCGGCCACCTGCTGGTCGTCACGCACCTGGGTCAGGTGCTGGTCTTCGACACCCACCGGGGCACGGTGGTGGGTACCTCGCTGGACCTCGTGGCCGGCGTCGATCCGAAGGATTCCGAGCGCGGTCTCGGCGACTGTCAGGCCGCGCGGGCGGAGTGCCCGGTCGCGGCCGCCCCCGCGTTCTCCGACGCGACGCGGATGGTGGTGCTGTCGCTGTGGGAGCCGGGCGCCGACGAGCCGGTCATGGTCGGACTGCGCTACCGGCCCGGGCAGAGCCCGCTGCTGGCCCGGGAATGGACCAGTGACGCCGTGGGTGGTGGCCCCCTGGGCAGCCCGGTGCTGTCCGTCAGTGGCGACACGATCTACGTCAACGGCCGCGACAACCGGCTGTGGGCGCTCAACAGTGAGGACGGCAGCGCCAAGTGGTCGGTCCCGCTGGACTATCTGGCGCAGACCCCGCCGTCGGTGCGTCCCGACGGGCTGATCGTCGCCGGCGGCGGCCCCGGCGCCACCCTCACCGCGGTGCGGGACAACGGCGACGAGGCCGAGATCGTCTGGCGCCACGAAGACGTGGAGCCGCTGACCACCACGAGCATCGCCGGTGTCGGTTACGTGGTCGTCCGTGACGGGGACGGGATGGCGTTGGCCAGCCTGGATCTCGACGACGGCCGCAGGATCGACACCCATCCGCTGCCGAACGCGGGCGGGTGGCCGGTCGGGGTGTCCATCGGTCGCGACGCCCGCGTGGTCACCGCCACCAGCGACGGACGGGTCTACGGCTTCGCGCCGACCTGACCGGCGCCGCCGGCCGTCACGCCAACAGGTCGGTGATCTCCGAGCGCGGCACGCGGGCCTGCAGCGCACCGCCGGCACCGGCCATCACCTCGCCCTGCCCGAAGAAGAAGATCACTTCGTCGTCGGTCAGTGCGAACTCCTGGTATTTGGCGGGGTCCAGGCCGTCGGCCGCGGAGATCGGCGAGTCGACGCCCAGCTGGCGCGAGATCTCGGACTGCACGATCGGGAAGATGACCTCCAGCGGCTCGCTGTCCGGCTTGAACAACGTGTCGAAGGTGATCGGCGCCTGGTCGGCGACATCCCAGTTGAAGGCCTTGTACCAGGTCTGCGGGTGAGCTCCGCCGACGTTCTCGTACACCTCGAAGACCACGCTACGGGTACCTGCGTCCTCGGGGCCGCTGCGGTAACCGGTCCCCCGCGCGTCCAGCACATAGGGCAGATTCCACGAGGTGGGCACGCCCGCGACGTTGATGAAGCCGTCACGGGTCTGGGTCAGGTAGGCCACCAACGCCTGCTGATCCGGGTAGTCCACGGGGAACGTGAAGTCCACCCGGTAGGTCGGTGCCTCCATGTGCACTCGGCAGATCTGGTCGGCGTCCACGACGCCGCCCAGCTCCGGGCACGCCGGCTGGGCCGCGGCCGCCGGGGAGGCCGCCCACCCCGCTGCCAGCGCGGCGGCCACCATTGCAGTGGCGAGAATGCGCATCGATGTCCTCACGATCGGCGCCGCACGGACTTCGGCGCACCTGAGGTCAGGGTACGGCAGCGCTCAGCGTGACGGACGACATATGAATGCTGTTGCCCGGCTTGCGGCTTTGGCGCCGATCCGGGCGATCACCACCGACAGCTGTTCGGCGCCCCGCAGCCGCAGGCGCGGGCGCAGGGCGTCGGGGTCGACGTCCACACCGCGCACCAGGATTTCCACCGCTCCCACGCGGCGCGCCGAAAGGGCCTGTCGGAGGTGCCGTTCGTGGAACGGCACCGCTTCGAGCACCTCGAAGCCGCGCACGCCGGGCGGCAGCTCGTCGCCGGACAGGTACGCGATCTCGGGGTCGATCTGCCACAGGTGGTGGCGGGCGCCGTAGTGGCGCACCAGTCCCGCTCGCACCACGGCGCCGTCGGGGTCGATCAGCCAGCGTCCGACCGGGGCCACCCCGCAGTCGTCCGGGTCGTTGTCGGTGACCTGTTCGCCGGTGTCGAGCAAGGTGGCGCGACGACGCACCGCTGCCTCGGCGAGACCTCGCGACCACAGACATGCCTCCCGGACACTGCCACCGAAGGAGGTCACCTCGACCTCACCGGTGAAGCCCATGGCTGTCAGCGCGTCGAAATCGATTCCCGGAGCGCACTTCACGACATGATCCCGGCCCTCGAGCGCGACGAGCAGCTCGTCCAGCGGCGGTGCGTAGGCCCGTGGGTCGAACCGCCGACGCGACCCCTCGCGTCGCGCCGGGTCGACGACGACCACCGCGTCGGCGGTGACCGGCCGCAGCGCGTCGGCGCGACACAGCGGGACCTCGGTGCCCAGATTGTGGCGGGCCATCGCCAACCGGACCGGATCCAGATCGGACCCGATCGCCGCGCGGACCGAATCGCGAAGAGCGGCAAGCTCTGTGCCGATCGAACAGGTGGCGTCGTGCACGGTCCGGCCGGCCAGTCGACGTGCACGGTGGACGGCCACCGGTGCTGCGGTCGCCTGTTGCAGCGCCGAGTCGGTGAACAGCCACTGGCCGGCAGCGGGCAGTTTGGCGACAGCCTTGCGGCGCAACCGGATGGTCTCGACGAGCACCGCGACCCGGTCTCCGTGACGTTTCCGCAGCGCGGCGACGTCGGCGACCAGCGAGGCGTTACTCAACGCGTGGCCGGCGACCTCCGTGAGCGCCTGTCGCCCCGGGTCACTGCCGAGGTAGCGCACATCGTCGAGGGTGAACTCTACGACGGCTTGACCCCGGTGATCATGACGTTGTAGAACCAGCCCTTCGGCACCACGCGGCGCCAGAGGTTGGCGTCGACCCAACTCAGCGTGGTCCAGCTGTTGAACGCGAACTTCGCCCAGCCCCAACCCAATCGACCGGGCGGCACTGCAGCCTCGAAGGTGCGGACCGGCCACCCGAGCATTGCGGCGGTGAATTCCTCACTGGCGGTGCGCACCTCGACCGCGCCGGCGTTGGTCGCCATCCGTTCGAGGTCGGCCGGATCGAAGGTGTGCAGGTCGACCACGGCTTCCAGCGCGGCGGCACGGGACGATTCGTCGAGCTCGGCCTGTGGCCGTCGCCAGCCGGCCAGCATCGGCAGCTTGGTGACGTTGGTCGCGATATGCCATGTCAGAGTCGACAATTCGCGTGCATACCGATTGCCCACGGTGGTGGGTTCGCCGGCGAAGACGAACCGTCCACCCGGCTTGAGCACCCGTACCACCTCGCGCAGCGACAGCTCGACGTCGGGGATGTGGTGCAGCACCGCGTGACCGACGACCAGATCGAAGGTGTTGTCGTCGTATGGGATTCCCTCGGCGTCGGCGACGCGGCCGTCGATGTCGAGTCCCAGCGATTGGCCGTTGCGGGTGGCGACCTTGACCATGCCGGGCGACAGGTCGGTCACCGAACCGCGCCGCGCCACCCCGGCTTGGATGAGGTTGAGCAGGAAGAACCCGGTGCCGCAGCCCAGCTCGAGGGCGCGGTCGTAGGGCAACTCCCGTTGGACGGCGTCGGGCACCGCGGCATCGAATCGCCCGCGCGCGTAGTCCACGCATCTCCGGTCGTAGGAGATCGACCACTTGTCGTCGTAGGTCTCTGCCTCCCAGTCGTGGTAGAGCACCTGGGCCAGCTTCGAGTCGTGCATCGCGGCTTCGACCTGCTCCTGGGTGGCATGCGGCTGCGGAGCGGGGTCGGTGACATCGGAACTTGTCATGTAGGGCAGCCTAACGTCCGGTGGTCGGGTCGCCACCGGCGAGCACGTCGTCGGTGGTGAAGGCGGCCTTCGCGGCAGCCAGGACCGGCTGTGGATGGTCCAGGAGACGAGCGGCCCAGGCGACCGCGGCGTCGTAGACGCTGTCCGGGGCGACCAGTTCGTCGACCAGGCCGAGGTCGAGGGCCTCACGCGCATCGACGAACCGACCACTGAACACCAGGTCCTTGGCCCTGCTGTGTCCGATGGCCGCGGCCAACCGTCGGCTGCTGCTGTGTGCCGGCGTACGTCCGGCCAGGATCTCGGTGGCGCCGAAGCGGACGTTGTCCCCGCTCACCCGCCAATCCGCTGCGAGGGCCAGCGTCATCCCGGCCCCCAGCGCATAGCCGGTGACCGCCGCGACGGTCGGTTTGGACAGGGTGGCCAGGGCGGCAACGGCGCGGTCGGCGACCTCGGCGGCGACGGCGGCCTCTCCTGCGTTCAACGTCTGCAGTTCGGACATGTCCGCCCCGGCGGAGAAGATCTCGTGGCCTCCGGACACGACGACGGCGCGGACGTCGTCACGCCGTTCGAGTTCGGCAACCGCGTCGGTGATCTCGCGGTACATCTGGCGGGTCAGTGCGTTGGTGGGCGGGCGGGTCAGCAGCAGCGTCGCCAGACCCGCCGGCAGGCCGTCCGACGCGGGCACCACGCTGACGAACTCCCTCACGCGAGCGGGGCTCCGTCGGTGTAGCCCTGCGGTGAGCGCCGATTGCGGGCCTGGTTGTAGCGCTCGCTGTTGAAGAACTCGATCTCCCAGTTGCCGCTCGGTTCGGCGGCCAGCGACGGCTCGATCGCGGTGATCTGGCGTTCGACGGCGAGCACCTCCGCGACAGTCCTGCCGTTGAGCGCGTCCAACTGGGTCCAGGTCGGGGGCAGCAGGAAACTGCGACCGTCGGCGAAGTCGTCCAGCGCAGCCTGCGGGGTCACCCACCCGGCTTCGTCGGTCTCGGTGTTGTCGCCGTCGGCGCGTTGGCCCTGCGGCAGCGCCCCGACGAAGAAGTACGTGTCGTAGCGGCGGGTGCGCTCCTCTTTCGGGGTGACCCAGTTGGCCCACGGGCGCAGCAGGTCGGCGCGCAGCATCAGCTTCTCCGAGCGCAGGAACTCACCGAAGGACAGCGACTTGTTCTCCAGGGCCGCACGTTGTTCGCGGTAGACCGACGCGTCGTCGACGAGCAGGTCCGGATCGTCGGCCGCTCCCGCGAACAGCACCCCGGACTCCTCGAACGTCTCCCGCGCCGCGGCGCACACGAGGGCTTCGGCGAGCTCGACGTCGATGCCGAAGCGTTCTGCCCACCAGAACCGGTCGGGACCGTGCCAGGCGACGTCGGCGTTGCGGTCCCGGTCGTCGACGCCGCCGCCGGGAAACACCATCACCCCGGCAACGAAATCCATCGCCGAGTGGCGGCGCATCAGGAACACCTCGAGTCCGTCGGCCGAGCCGGTGGTCTCGTCCCGGATGAGCATCACGGTCGCGGCGGGCCGCGGCACCAGAGGCGTGAGATCGTCGGTCATGTCAGCTCCTCGGTCTACGCGCGTCGCCGGTGGGCCGCGCGCGTGCGGGTACGGCGCGCGAAATAGCGGCCGTCGATGTAATCGAGCGAGATGGACTGACCGAAGGCCTGGGAGAGGTTCTCGGCGGTCAGCACGTCGCTGAGCAGACCCGCGGCCACGACCCCGCCCTCGGACAGGATCATCCCGTGTGAGAAGCCGGGCGGGATCTCCTCCACGTGGTGGGTGACCAGCACCATCGCCGGGGCGTCGGGATCGTCGGCCAGGTCGGTCAGCCGCGCCACCAGTTCCTCTCGACCGCCCAGGTCCAGACCGGCCGCGGGTTCGTCGAGCAGTAGCAATTCCGGGTCGGTCATCAGGGCCCGCGCGATCACGACCCGCTTGCGTTCGCCTTCCGACAGCGTGCCGTAGGTGCGTTCGGCCAGGTGTTCGGCCCCGACGCTTTCGAGCATGTCGATCGCGCGGTGGTAATCCATCTCTTCGTAGCGTTCCCGCCACCGCCCCAGCACCGAGTAGCCGGCGGACACGACGAGGTCGCGCACGATCTCGTCGTCGGGCACGCGCTGCGACAGCGCGGCGCTGCTGAGACCGATGCGCGAGCGCAGCTCCGACATGTCCACCCGGCCGAGCCGCTCCCCCAGCACCCAGGCGGTGCCTGAGGACGGGTGTTCCATCGCCGCGGCGATGCGCAGCAACGAGGTCTTGCCGGCGCCGTTCGGGCCGAGGACGACCCAACGCTCGTCGAGTTCGACCGACCACGTCACGGGACCGACCAGAAGGCGGCCGTTGCGGCGCAGCGTGACCTCGGCGAAGTCGATGAGCAGGTCGGGGTCGCTGGTCTCCATCTCGTCTTCAGACTCCTCGACTGCCATCCGGCCATCGTAGCCAGGGGCCCGGTCGTGGGCTGTCGGCCCGCCCGCTGTCGGGTGTCCGGTCAATTCGCCGCACCCAGGGGTGCCGAACGGATCCTCCAGCTACGCGCGGGCGGCGCGGCGCATCGCCGGTCATCGGCGATCACGGTCGCGCGGAACACATTTCTGTGAGCCGACCACCACGGACTTGCGGACGGGCAACAAAAGGTTTGCGGCGCTGAATTTTTCGACAAGGAGCAGTTGATCCCGGATTCCACGGTTCCAGCGACCTGCCGGCCGGAGGCGGACGAGCATCGAGGCACGCGGCAGCCGCGCATTCCGTTGCGTGACGTCGTCTCCCATCAGGAGGATGAGATGAAGTATGTCGTGGCAATGACGTTCCGCAACAGCGGTTCTGCAGCCGAGAACGAAGCCGCTTCCAAGCGGCTGCTGGACCTGTACTCCAAGTGGTCACCGCCGGAGGGAAGTACGTTTCACCAGTTCGTCGGCCGTCTCGACGGGGGTGGCACCTTCGCGGTGGTCGAGACCGAGAAGCCGTCCGACCTCGCCGTGACGACGGCTCAGTTCGGTCCTTTCATCGACTACCAGATCTATCCGGTGCAGGACATCGCCGACACCGTCCGGGCGGCGCAGGAAGGGCTGGCGTTCCGGGAGGGAGTCAGCTGACCCTCAATCCCCACCTCACGCTGACACCGCCCAGCCGGCGGAGCCGTTGACGACGACCCGGTCGGCGGTGGCGGCGGTGGCTTCGACCAGTTCGGCGTTCGGCTCGTCGACCGTGGCCACCCAGGCCCGCGCCTGCTGCGGGGTCTTGCCGAACTCGACGTGGCGAGCGATCAGCCGCGCCTTCCGTGTGTCGGCGTCGGTGGTGACGAACCAGGCCGCGTCGAGCAGCGCGCGGACTTCACGCCACGCCGGATCGGTGTGGAGCAGGTAGTTGCCTTCGGTGACGACGAGCCGCACTGCCGGCGGGACGGCGATGGCTGCTGCCAACGGCTGCTCGAGATGACGGTCGAAACCCGGCGCGTAGATCTCGACGTCGATGTCTCGGCGCACCCGGCTCAGCAGATGGGCGTACCCGTGCGCGTCGAAGGTTTCGGGTGCCCCTTTGCGGTCGCGCAGGCCCAGGCGGTCCAGCTGCGCGTCGGCGAGGTGGAAGCCGTCCATCGGTACCAGCGCCACCGCGTCGGCGCCCCAGCGCGCCTCAACATGCCTGCACAGCAGCTCGGCCAGGGTCGACTTGCCCGACCCCGGGGAGCCGACCAGGCCCAGGATCGTCCGTCGCCGGCCGTCGCACAACACCATGGCGTCAGCCGCCAGTTGTGCCACTCCGTCAGAACTGGTCTGGTCCCCGCTGCACCGTCGGCCCATCGTGGACCCCATCATCGGCGTACGGCAGTCGCAGCGCCAACCGACCAGGTGGCGTACGGTCAAGCATGGTCAGGGAAATGCATCCGGATGGTGTCCAGGTCGCTGCGCACGGGGCGCCCGTCGGGTGGAACTCGTGGACCGAGCCGTCGATGGCCGGGAGGTAGTAGAGGTCGGCCAGCCGGTGCGCCAGCCGCGAAATCCAGTTGTTGTTCATGGGTCCATGTTCTGGGCGGATTGGCTTGCTATTCAATATCCAGTTGTCGAATACTGGCTCTCAATGGTCACCCGAATGCCGACGCACTCTCTCGATGTGGACCTCGTGGTGCGTGAACTCGGTAACTGGCGCACATCCAGTCGCACCGGACCCGCCTACCACGGGCTGGCCGATGCCCTCCGGCTGCTGATCATCGACGGTCGACTTCCCGTCGGAACCCGACTCCCCAGCGAACGTGTGCTGGCCGAGGCACTCCGGGTGTCCCGCACGACGGTCACCGCGGCCTACACCCGGTTGCGCGAGGACGGCTACCTCCACGCCCGGCGCGGCGCTCGCAGCACCACCGCTCTGCCGGTGACACCTTCGGACCGATCGCCGCTGCCCGCGTCACCGCACACCGGCTTGGCGGCTGCCGCTCTCGCGGCCCCGGCTCCCGCGGTGCTGACCGCCTACGCCGAAGCGGCGAGGGAGCTGGCGCCCTTCCTGCGCGGCATGGGTCACGAGCTCGTCGGGGTGGCGCCGCTGCGTGAGGCCATTGCCGAGAAGTACTGCCGGCGCGGTCTGCCGACCGGTCCCGAGCAGATCATGGTGACCACCGGTGCGTTGCACGCCATCGGTCTGATCCTCAAGACCTACACCAAGCCCGGCGACCGCGTACTGGTCGAGCAGCCCACCTATCACGGTGCCCTGTCGGCGATTACAGCGTCGGGTGCGCACGCGGTGCCGGTACCGATGACAGATCACGGCTGGGATCTCGACGCGATGGAGCATGTGCTCACCCGGCTGGCACCGCAGTTGGCCTACGTCATTCCCGACAATCACAATCCGACCGGGCACACCGTGGTCGGCGACGACCGCCGTCGGCTGGCGTGCTTGCTCGTCGACACCCGCACACCGGCGATCGTCGACGAGACGATGAGCGACATCTGGTTGGAGCAACCCCCACCGCGTCCGCTGGCCGCGGAACTGACGACACATCGCGACCTGCTGCTCACCGTCGGGTCGATGTCGAAGTCGTTCTGGGGTGGGCTGCGCATCGGGTGGATCCGCGCCGAACGTTCTGCGATCGCGGCGCTCGCCGCGCTACGGCCCACCGTCGACATGGGCACCCCGATCCTGGAACAGCTCGCCGCCGCGAAGCTGTTGGCCATGGCCGACGACGTGCTTCCCGCGCGGCGGGAGATGTTGCGGACCCGGCGTCGGCACCTTCGCAGACTGCTCGCCGAGCAGCTGCCCGACTGGCAGCCCGGCCCGGGCTCAGGGGGCCTGTCGTTGTGGGTCCGGCTCCCGGCCCCGATGAGTACGGCGCTGTCGGCGGCGGCGGCGCGGATCGGGCTGGAACTGCCCGCCGGTCCTCGCTTCGGCGTCCACGGCACCCTCGAGCGGTTCGTCCGGATCCCCTACGCCCTGCCCGAGGAGCAACTCGACGAGGCCGTGGCCCTGTTGGTGCGGGCCTGGCACAACATCAGCGGATCCACACCACCGGAACCGGTCACCGTCCTGGTGTGATCGCAGTCCTCAGTCGGGGATCTCGACGCGGCGCACCACGCCGTCGACGGCGTCGGCGGCCTCGATCTCGCCGCGTGTGACGCCGAGGATGA
Organism: Mycobacterium sp. pV006; assembly: GCF_041287115.1. NCBI lineage: Bacteria > Bacillati > Actinomycetota > Actinomycetes > Mycobacteriales > Mycobacteriaceae > Mycobacterium > Mycobacterium sp. pV006. The sequence goes on from NZ_JBGGKT010000017.1 coordinate 70,163, forward strand.
ACAGCACGGTGTCCAGATACGGGTGGCTCAACGACGCATCGGCGACCTCGCGCAGAGCGGGTTTGGCGTTGAACGCCACGCCGAGGCCGGCGGCCGAGAGCATGTCGATGTCGTTGGCGCCGTCACCGACCGCCACCGTCTGTTCCATCGGCACGCCGGCCTGCTGCGCGAAGTCGCGCAGCGCCTTGGCTTTTCCGGGACGATCGACGATCTCGCCGACAACGCGGCCGGTCAGCTTGCCGTCGATCACCTCGAGTTCGTTCGCGGCGACGAAGTCCATCATCAGTTCGTGTGCCAGCGGCTCGATGACCTGGCGGAAGCCGCCCGACACGATTCCGCAGTGGTAGCCGAGGCGCCGCAGGGTGCGCAGCGTGGTGCGTGCCCCGGGGGTCAGTTGGATCTGCTCGGCGACGCGATCGAGCACCTCGGCCGGCAGCCCGGCGAGCGTGGCCACGCGCTGGTGCAGCGACTCGGCGAAGTCGAGTTCCCCGCGCATCGCGGCTTCGGTGACCTCAGCGACCGCGGCCTCGGCACCCGCGTGCGCGGCCAGCATCTCGATCACCTCGCCCTGGATCAGGGTCGAATCCACGTCGAAGACGATCAGCCGCTTGGCCCGCCGCGACAAGCTGTACGCCTCGATCGCGATGTCGACGCTCTCTTCAACGGCGACGCGCGCCAGCACCCGCTGCAATTCGGCGAACCCGCCCGGCGGCACCGACACCCGCAACTCCAGCCCGGTGACCGGGTAGTCGGACACGCCGCCGATGAAGTCGATGTTCACGCCCAGGGCGGCAGCCTCTCGTGCCACCACGCCGAAAGCGCCCGCAGTGATCGGCCGACCCAGAACCACGATCGTGTGGGTGGACGGACTCGGCATCACGGGCATTCCGTCGCTGCCCTCGATGCTGACCTCCAGGCCGACACCGTGAATGGCTTCGCGCACTTCGTCGTGCAGCACCGGCCCGGCGGCGACCTCGGTTGGCGCGGCGACCAGCACGCCCAGGGTCAGGCGTCCCCGGATGACCACCTGCTCGACGTTGAGCAGCTCGACACGGTGCCGCGACAGCACCTCGAACAGCGCCGACGTGACTCCCGGCTGGTCACGGCCGGTGACCGTGATCAGCAGGGAGGAGCGGTTTCGAGCGGAGTTACCGTCAGCCGATACTTCGGATGCGCTCACCGTCGACGGGTCAGGTGCGGACGTTCTCGTTGTCCAGCCGTGTCACGTCGCCGTCTTCGGGGCCATGGGCCCGGCCGACGTGGGCCTCGCGACGCATGCGTTCGATCATGTGCGGGTAGTGCAACTCGAACGCCGGACGCTCCGACCGGATGCGCGGCAACTCGTAGAAGTTGTGCCGCGGCGGCGGGCAGCTGGTCGCCCACTCCAGCGAGTTGCCGTAGCCCCACGGATCGTCGACGGTCACCGGCTCGCCGTAGCGCCAGCTCTTGAAGACGTTCCACACGAACGGCAGCGTCGACAGGCCCAGGATGAATGCACCGATGGTGGAGACGATGTTCAGCGTGGTGAACCCGTCGCTTTCCAGGTAGTCGGCGTAGCGGCGCGGCATGCCCTCGTCGCCGAGCCAGTGCTGCACCAGGAACGTGACGTGGAAGCCGATGAAGGTCAACCAGAAGTGCAGCTTGCCCAGCCGCTCGTCGAGCATCCGGCCCACCATCTTCGGGAACCAGAAGTAGATGCCGGCGTACGTCGCGAAGACGATGGTGCCGAACAGCACGTAGTGGAAGTGCGCGATGACGAAGTAGCTGTCGGTGACGTGGAAGTCCAGCGGCGGGCTGGCCAGCAGCACGCCCGACAGACCACCCAGCAGGAACGTCGCCAGGAAGCCGACCGAGAACAGCATCGGTGTTTCGAAGGTCAACTGCCCCTTCCACATCGTGCCGATCCAGTTGAAGAACTTGATTCCGGTCGGCACCGCGATCAGGAAGGTCATGAAGCTGAAGAACGGCAGCAGCACAGCACCACTGGCGTACATGTGGTGCGCCCACACCGCGATGGACAGCGCCGCGATACCCAAGGTCGCGTAGATCAGCGTGGTGTAGCCGAAGATCGGCTTGCGGCTGAACACGGGGAAGATCTCGCTGACGATGCCGAAGAACGGCAACGCGATGATGTACACCTCGGGGTGGCCGAAGAACCAGAACAGGTGCTGCCACAACAACACCCCGCCGTTGGCCGGGTCGTAGACGTGTGCACCGAGGTGACGGTCGGCGGCCAGACCCAGCAGGGCGGCGGTCAGGATCGGGAACGCGATCAGCACCAGGATCGAGGTCACCAGAATGTTCCAGGTGAAGATCGGCATCCGGAACATCGTCATGCCCGGGGCGCGCATGCACACGCAGGTGGTGATCATGTTGACCGCGCCCAGGATGGTGCCCAGGCCGGCGACGGCCAGGCCCATGATCCACAGGTCACCGCCGGCACCCGGTGAGTGCACCGCGTTGCTCAGGGGCGCGTAGCCGGTCCACCCGAAGTCGGCAGCACCGCCGGGGGTGATGAACCCGGCCATGGTGATCAGGGCGCCGAACAGGAACAGCCAGTAGGAGAAGGCGTTCAGGCGCGGGAACGCGACGTCGGGGGCGCCGATCTGCAGCGGCAGCACCAGGTTGGCGAACCCGAACACGATCGGGGTGGCGTAGAACAGCAGCATCACCGTGCCGTGCATGGTGAACAGCTGGTTGTACTGCTCGTTGGACAGGAACTGCAGGCCCGGCACCGCCAGTTCGGTGCGGATGAACAGCGCCATCAGGCCGCCGATGAAGAAGAACACGAAGCACGTGACGACGTACATGATGCCGATCAGCTTGTGATCGGTCGTCGTGATCATCTTGTAGAGCAGATTGCCCTTGGGGCCGAGCCGCGCCGGGAACGGACGCCGCGCCTCGAGTTCACCGATTGGGGGCGCTTCGGCTACCAACAGGTCCTCCAACCTTTCGTGCACTCCGTGTCCACGGAGCACTTCGCCGGGAGTCCCGGCCTCCTGCATCGACTACGAATCCTAGCCCGTGATCTCCGGTCCTTTTCGGGTGGTCCTACAAACAGTCGTACTTCTTGCGTCGCAACCGGCATGACGTGTCCTGACCAGCGGGTACGAGGTGATGTTACCGTCGGCGACGTGCTAGGGACCGCATCACCCACGAGCGGCGTACGCCACGGCTCCGCCCGGTGGTGGACGCTCGCCGCGGCCGTCTCGATACTGCTGACCAGCGGTTGTGGGTCCGGTGACGAATCGATGACAGCGACGTCCGAGGGAACCGTGGTGACAAGCACCACACGCATCGCCAATGCGGGGGTGCTGGGCAACGATCGCCGGCCCGACGAATCGTGCGCGGCCGACGCCGCCCCCCTCGACCCGGGCCCCGCCGAACGCGAAATCGACAATGCGGCCGCCCACGGCGTGACGCCCGCGCCCCCGGAGCGCACCCTGGTGGTCGCCGACCCGCAGCGCATCGCGGTGCTCTCCGGCGACCAACTCGACGCGTTGTGCGCACTGGGACTGCAGGGCCGGATCGTCGCGGCGGCGTTGCCGGACGGGTCCGACGAGCAGCCCTCCTATCTGGGCACCGTCATCCATGAGGTCACACCGGCCGGACATTGGGACGAACCGGACATCAGCGCGATCGGCGCCGCCGCCCCAGACCTGATCCTCGGTTCCGGACCCTCCACCGCGCGGGTGTTCGCCGATCTGTCCGACATCGCACCGACGGTGCTGGGCGGCCCGCCCGGTGCGGCATGGAAGGACAACCTGCGTACGGTCGGCGCCGCGGTCGGGCGCTTGGACGCGGCGAACGGACTGATCGGCGACTTCGAGCGCGACGCAGCCCGAACCGGCGTCGACAACGACGCCACGCACTTTCAGGCCTCTGTGGTCCAATTCACCGACGACACGCTGCGGGTGTTCGGCGTCGACAACTTCGCCGGCTCGGTGCTCGCCGACGTCGGCGTGGATCGCCCGGTGACGCAACGTTTCAGCGACAAACCGTACGTCGAGATCAACCTCGACGACGCTGCGGACTTCTCCGCCGCCGACGGCGACATCGTTTATGTGTCGTTCGCCACGTCCGAGGCCAAGGAGCGCGCCACGGAGGTCATGCGGGGGGACGCGTGGAAACGCTTGTCCGCCAACCGCGATGACCGTGTGTTCGCCGTCAACAACGAGGTGTGGCAGTCCGGCGCCGGCCTGGTGGCCGCGCGCGGGATCCTCGCCGATCTACGGTGGATCAACGCTCCCATCAACTGATTTCGCGCAATCAACCGTTCCACGCTCTGAAACGCGAGCACAACGCCGGATCTCGGACCGCGCGTAGGCTGGTGGCGGCATGTCCACGCAGGCTGCGCTGATCCTGCGAACAGCGCATCGCGCGCCTGCGACGTCGCCGGAACACCACAGGAGGACGCATTGACGAGAACTGTTGCGGCCATCGCGGCCACCTCACCGACAGATCCGCTCACCCGCACCACGATCACCCGGCGTCCGGTCGGCGCCCACGACGTCCGTCTCGACATCCACTACGTGGGTATCTGCCATTCCGACATCCACACCGTGCGGGCCGAGTGGGGTGAAGTCGCCTATCCCCTGGTCCCCGGACACGAGATCGCCGGCGTCGTCACCGAGATCGGTTCCGAGGTAACCAAGTTCGCAGTCGGGGACCGGGTCGGCGTGGGGTGCTTCGTCGATTCGTGCCGTGAGTGCGCCCGCTGCCGGGCCGGTGAAGAGCAGTACTGCCGGGGCGGGATGGTGGGAACCTACAACTCCGTCGACCGCGACGGGACCACGACCCAGGGCGGTTACAGCGGCGCGATCGTCGTCGACGAGAACTACGTGCTACGCATCCCGGACGCGATCCCTCTGGACCGGGCGGCGCCGTTGCTGTGTGCCGGCATCACCACCTACTCCCCCTTGCGGCACTGGAAAGCCGGGGACGGGACGCGCGTCGCGGTGATCGTGCTCGGCGGGCTCGGGCATCTCGCTGTGAAGCTCGCCGTCGCGATGGGCGCCGAGGTCACGGTGCTCAGCCAGTCACTGAAGAAGATGGAAGACGGTCTGCGGTTGGGGGCGCGCGACTACCGCGCCACCAGCGATCGTGACACCTTCAAGGCGCTGCGCAACAGCTTCGACCTGATCCTCAACACCGTCTCGGCGAACCTCGACCTCGACCGTTATCTGGGACTGCTCGACATCGACGGCACACTCGTCGAGTTGGGTATGCCGGAGAACCCGATGAGCGTGGCTGCCGGCGCGTTGATCCGGGGTCGCCGCAGTCTGTCGGGATCCCTGATCGGGGGCATCGCCGAAACCCAGGAGATGCTCGACTTCTGCGCCGAGCACGGCGTCACCCCCGAAATCGAGGTCATCGCGCCCGATTACGTCAACGAGGCCTACGAACGCGTGTTGTCCAGCGACGTGCGCTACCGCTTCGTCATCGACACGTCATCGCTGCGCTGAGCATCAAATCGCGGTTGGACGGCGGGCGCCGTCAGGCGCTCACCATCCGGCCGCGGCGTCGATGCCGGACCGGCCGGGGCCGACACCTGCGACCCTAGAAGTCCCAGTCCTCGTCTTCGGTGACGACGGCCTTGCCGATGACGTAGCTGCTGCCCGAGCCGGAGAAGAAGTCGTGGTTCTCGTCGGCGTTGGGTGCCAGCGCGGACAGGATCGCCGGGTTGACGTCGGTCTCGTCGCGCGGGAACAGCGCCTCGTAGCCGAGGTTCATCAGCGCCTTGTTGGCGTTGTAACGGAGGAACTTCTTGACGTCCTCGGTGAGCCCGACACTGTCGTAGAGGTCCTGGGTGTACTCGACCTCGTTGTCGTACAGCTCGAAGAGCAGCTCGTAGGTGTAGTCCTTGAGCTCCTGCTTCTTGGCCTCGTCGACCAGGGCCAGCCCACGCTGGTACTTGTAGCCGATGTAGTAGCCGTGCACGGCCTCGTCACGGATGATCAGCCGGATCATGTCGGCGGTGTTGGTGAGCTTGGCCCGGCTGCTCCAGTACATCGGCAGGTAGAAGCCCGAGTAGAACAGGAAGCTCTCCAGAAGCGTGGAAGCCACCTTGCGCTTGAGCGGCTCGTCACCCTTGTAGTACTGCATCACGATCGAGGCCTTGCGCTGCAGGTTCGGGTTCTCCTCCGACCAGCGGAACGCGTCGTCGATCTCGGCGGTCGAGCACAGCGTCGAGAAGATGTTGCTGTAGCTCTTGGCGTGCACGGACTCCATGAACGCGATGTTGGTCAGCACGGCCTCCTCGTGCGGCGTGACCGCATCGGGGATCAGGCTGACCGCACCGACGGTGCCCTGGATCGTGTCGAGCAGTGTCAGACCGGTGAACACCCGCATCGTGAGCTGCTTCTCGTGCTCGTTGAGGGTGTTCCAGGACTGGATGTCGTTGGACACCGGCACCTTCTCGGGCAGCCAGAAGTTGCCGGTGAGCCGGTGCCAGACCTCGGCGTCCTTCTCGTCCTGGAGGCGGTTCCAGTTGATCGCAGAAACGCGGTCGATCAGCTTTATTCCTTCGGACACCAGAACCCCATTTCGCCGATTGCCGTACTGCTTGTCCAGCGGCTTTTCCGCCGGCTGAAGCAGTTCTACTCGCCGGCTCCGACACTACAACTTATGGGGGCGACAAACGTGCGACGACGCAACGTCTTGTGTTGGCGTGTCGGAAAACTTGGCCGGTCGGCGCGATCTCGCAGGTCACGACGGAGTGCGGGGCGACCCGGACACGACACGCCGCGGTCAGGCCACCTCTTCGGACCGTCGCACTCCTTCGTGCAGCGGCAACTCCGGGTCGATCCGGATGCCCAGCACCTCGCAGGTGCCGTTGATCGAGCCGACCATGATCGTGGTCAGATAGTCGATGAACTTGTCCGACGGGAGCCGTCGCGGGCTGTCCGGTTCCGAACCCAGCCACCAGTCCGTGGCCGAGGCCGCCGCCCCGAACGTCGCGAACCCGGCCAACTCGAACGCGGCGTAATCGAGCTCCATGTCGCTGAGCTCTTTGTTGAACATGTCGGCCATCGCCAATGTGATGTCCCGGCCCTCATTGAGCGCCCGCATGGCCGACTCGCTCTGTTCGGCGAAGCGCCCCTGCATCAGGAAACGCACCACATTGGGATGCTCGTCGACCAGTCGGACGTACTGCTCGACCGCGCGGTGGATCACCGCGCGGGCCGGGTCGGTGGCGATGTCGATGGACGGGAAGATCGCCGCCCACAGCATGTCCCGCATGCGCTGGCCGATGGCCTGGAACAGGTCGGACTTGTCGGTGAAGTGGCGGTAGATCTTGGGTTTGGCCGTGCCGGCCTCCTCGGCGATCTCCCGCAGAGACACGTCCGGACCTTGGCGGTCGATCGCCCGGAACGCGGCATCGACGATCTCGGAGCGCACCTTCTTGCGGTGTTCGCGCCAGCGCTCACTCCGGGCGTCGACCTTGACACCCGACGCCTCGGTGGAGCGCGTTCTCGACCCTCGTCGCACTTGGATAACTGTACCCGCATCACCGCCGCTGACCTGCCAAGACCGACCGGAGCCGCGGTCGGCACCGTCGTGAGGAGCCCAGCGGCTCCGACAGGAGGTATCCAGCTGGTTTCGGTACTATCTCGTGCGACAACCCGCGCAACGAGACGAGATTCATGACGCAGCGATACGACCTTGTCATTGCCGGTGGAGGCCCGTCGGGCTCCGCCGCGGCGTGGCAGGCCGCGCAGACCGGCGCGAAAGTGGTGGTGCTCGACAAGGCTCAGTTCCCCCGCGACAAGCCCTGCGGCGACGGCCTGACCGCGCGCGCGGTCAGCTACCTGCAGAAGATGGGATTGGCCGACGAGGTTGCCACCTATCACCGGGTCAACCGGGTCACGGTGTTCAGCCCCAGCCGCTGGGAGCTGTCGTTCCCCAAGCGTCCCGGCATGCCCGATCACGGGCACACGGTCAGTCGCACCCATCTCGACACCGTGCTGCTCAAACATGCCGAGTCCGCAGGCGCCGAAATCCGCCAGGGCGCGGAGGTCGCCGGCCCGGAGTTCGACGCCACCGGCCGGGTGGTCGGCGTGGTGCTCAAGGGCGGCGAGAAGGTGTTCGGCGATGCGGTGATCGCCGCCGACGGTGCGTACTCCCCCATCAAGCGCGCGCTGAAGATCGATTCCGAGTACAACGGCTACTCCGCGATCGCGATCCGCTCCGAGATGCACGCCAACCGGCCGGACTCCGACTCCCTGGACATCTACCTCAAGCTGGTGTTCCAGGGCGACCAGTTGCCCGGCTACGGGTGGGTGTTCCCGATGGGCAACGGGATGTTCAACATCGGACTGGGCTACGTCAACAGTTACAAGAACTGGCAGTCCATCAACGCGACCCAATTCTTGGGCGACTTCCTGCGCACGCTGCCGGCGGACTGGGAGCTGCCGCCGATCGAGGAGCTCAAGAAGAACAAGAGCGTGCGCGCCTGGCGACTGCCGATGGGGTTCACCGCCTGGCCGCCGTGGCGCCCGGGCGTGCTGTTCACCGGCGACTCCCTGGGCGCGGGCAAGCCCGCCTCCGGTGCCGGCATCTCCAAGGCGCTCGAATCCGGCCTGGCCGCAGGGGAATGCGCGATCGCCGCACTGACCAACGGCGGCCCGGACGACTTCACCAACTATGCGCAGCGGATGGAAGCGGCCTGGGGTCGGGAGTACCGGCGCGGCCGTTACATGCACAAGCTGATCGGAAAGCCCAAGCTGGCCGATGCCGGCGTCAAGCTGATCGACAACGCCGCATTCCGGGACCGCATGCTCAAGGCGCTGTACAAAAAGGCCCAAGGGCCGCAGCACACCTTCTGAATCACCCGGAGGACCACTACCCCCGACCGGGTGGTGTACCACCGTCCTGAACGGAACATGCTGGCCTAGAACACGATTCGGGCACAGCACCGTCCGGGTGGGCGACGACTCGGCAGCGGTGTCGCCGCCATGTTGCCGCCGTGGCCCTCGACCGCCGCCGGTCGCCCGGTTCTTTGCTGTTGCAATCAAATGGCGGTCATGCAGTGCGATCGGATCGGACTGCGCCCGTGTCCAGCCAGGCAGCACGCGGTTGTCGGCCGGCGACAGCGCTTCCGCGACCGCTGCAGGAAAACGATGCGATGTTTGCCATGACCGGGCACCGCGAACGCTCCCGTGACATAGTTCAGACGTCGACGTCAATTCTCGCGGGCGAGAGTTCGGTCGCAACCAGGGGTTCCAGCACTTCGTGAGGACGTGGTGTGTCGCGGATTTTTTTGAGTCATTCCAGTCGTGATGTGCGTGCGGCGGTGGGGTTGAAGCGGTGGTTGGCGTTG
>NZ_JBGGKT010000018.1:0-73250 GCF_041287115.1 Mycobacterium sp. pV006
GCGGGCGGAGCCCGCAATTGGACCGCCGCGGGCGGAGCCCGCAATTGGACCGCCGCGGGCGGAGCCCGCAATTGGACCGCCGCGGGCGGAGCCCGCAATTGGACCGGAGCCCTCGCGGGCCCGAAGTTCCGCGGCGGCGAAGCGCACCTGCTCGAGGATCTCCGCGGTGGACAGATTGCGCTTCAATCCACCCTGGCCGGTGGCGCAGAACGGGCACGCCATGCCGCAGCCGGCCTGTGACGAGATGCACACGGTGTTGCGGTCGGGATAACGCATCAACACCGATTCGAAGGTCGTCTTGTCGACCGCCCGCCACAGCACCTTGCGGGTCTCCCCCGCGTCGCATTCGATCTCGCGGGCGGCGTCGAGCAGTGTCGGGAACAACGAGGCGGCGACCTGGTCGCGGATCCCGGCCGGCAGGTCGGTCATCTGCTGCGGGTCGGTGATCAGCCGACCGAAGTACTGGTTGGCCAGCTGTTTTCCGCGGAAAGCCGGCAGTCCGAGCTCGGCCAGCGCGGCGGCGCGCTCGGCGTCGGCGAGATCGGCGAAATGCCGCGGCGGCAGCGCACGGCGCGGAGCGTCGAAGACCAGGGGCAGAGGATTCGGCATGACTGCCGTCCAGTATCCCTGGCGGCGGCCCGGTCAGGCCAACAGCGTCAGCACGACCCAGCCCATCACGGCCGACGGGAGCATGGCGTCGATCCGGTCCATGATGCCGCCGTGGCCGGGCAGCAAGGCACCCATGTCCTTGATGCCGAGGTCGCGTTTGACCTGGGATTCCACCAGATCACCGAGGACGCCGGTGATGACGAGCATCAACCCCAGCGGAACCCCGACCCAGGCGGGGTTGTCGAGCAGGAACGTCACCGACAGCACCGCGGCCGCGACCCCGAACACGAGCGAACCGCCGAGTCCCTCCCAGGACTTCTTCGGGCTGATCGCCGGTGCCATCAGGTGCTTACCGAACAGCACCCCCGCCGCGTAGCCGCCGATGTCGGCGAACACCACGGTGGCGATCACCGTGAATACGCGGCCGCCGCCGTGGTCCTGGAAGATCAGCAGCGCGCTGAACGCGGCGAACAGCGGAACCCACGTCGCCAGCAGAACCGTGGCGGCGATGTCACGCAGATAGTTGACCGGTGGTCGGCGCAGTCCACGCCCGACGAGCCGCCAGACCATGCATACGACGATCGTCGCGCCGAAGGCTCCGAGCACTCCGGTCGGGCCCCACGGCCAGCTCAGCCAGATCATCGCCTGACCGCCGAGCAGCAGCGGAACGGCCGGGAGGTCATAGCCGGCTTCGCGGAGCCGTTTGATCACCTCATGGGTGGCGATCGGGATGAAGACCGCGAGCACGGGCAGCCAGCCGATCGGCCAGAACAACAGGATGCCGATCGCCAGTCCGCCCAGCAGGACACCGACGGCGATGGCCGCGGGCAGGTTGCGTCCTGCCCGCGAGGGCTTCTTCGTCGGCGGTTCGTCGACCGGCTGATTCATGCGAGAGATCGATTGCTGTGGTCTCAGACCTCCAGCAGCTCGCCTTCTTTGTGCTTGACGAGTTCGTCGATCTGCGCGGTGTACTGGTGGGTGGTCTTGTCCAGGTCCTTCTCGGCGCGCGTCACCTCGTCCTCGCCCGCGTCCCCGTCCTTCTTGATGCGCGCCAGCTCTTCCATCGTCTTGCGGCGGATGTTGCGGATCGCCACCTTGGCGTCCTCGCCCTTGCCCTTGGCCTGCTTGACCAGATCGCGGCGTCGCTCCTCGGTGAGCTGAGGGATCGCGACGCGGATGACGTTGCCGTCGTTGCCGGGGTTGACGCCGAGGTCGGAGTTGCGGATCGCGTCCTCGATGGCACGCAACTGGTTGGCCTCGTAGGGCTTGATGACCACCAGGCGCGCCTCGGGCACGTTGATGCTCGACAGCTGCGTGATCGGGGTGGGCGTTCCGTAGTACTCCACCTGGATGCGGTTGAACATGCCGGGGTTGGCCCGTCCGGTGCGGATCGACGCGAGGTCGTCTCGCGCGACCGCCACGGCCTTCTCCATCTTCTCCTCGGCATCGAAGAGGGCTTCTTCGATCACAGTCGTCTTCTCCCGTCGCTGTCGCGTGCGATACGCGTCGTCACGTGGTGACCAGTGTCCCGATCTTCTCACCCGCGACGGCGCGCGCGATATTGCCGTCGACGAGCAGGTTGAAGACCAGGATCGGCATGCCATTGTCCATGCACAGGCTGAACGCGGTCGCGTCGGCGACCTTGAGCCCCCGGTCGATGACCTCGCGGTGGCTGATGGCGGTGAGCAGTTCGGCGTTCGGATCCTCCCTCGGATCCGCGGTGAACACGCCGTCGACGGCTTTGGCCATCAGGACCACGTCGGCGCCGATCTCCAGGGCCCGCTGGGCTGCGGTGGTGTCGGTCGAGAAGTACGGCAGTCCCATGCCGGCCCCGAAGATCACCACACGACCCTTCTCCAGGTGGCGGACCGCGCGCAGCGGGATATAGGGCTCGGCCACCTGGCCCATGGTGATGGCGGTCTGCACCCGGGTGTCGATGCCCTCCTTCTGCAGGAAGTCTTGCAGCGCAAGGCTGTTCATCACGGTGCCGAGCATGCCCATGTAGTCGCTGCGGGTACGTTCCATGCCGCGCTGCTGCAATTGGGCGCCGCGGAAGAAGTTGCCGCCGCCGATGACCACCGCGACCTGGGCGCCGCTGCGCACGACGTCGGCGATCTGCCGGGCGACCAGGGCGACAACGTCGGGGTCGAGGCCGACCGAGCCGCCTCCGAACATCTCACCGCCGAGCTTGAGGAGGACCCGCGAATAGCCGGGCCTGATGGTCGACGACGAATCTTCACCGTGGGGGCTGGTGCCTTCCGCCATCCGACTCCTTCGCAGTGCTCGCACCGGTGCACGCGCGGCCCCGACCGGCACCGCGACGGCACTCCTCATCCTGCCTCATCGCGGGGTCGACACGGCGCCGGGGTCGTCGGCGGGTCGGGGTTCAGTCGCGCACGCTCGGCCAGGGCCGGGCGGCCTCGAGCTCGTAGGCCAGCTCGAGCAGTCGCGACTCGGCACCCATCGGCGCGGAGAACATCATCCCCACCGGCAACCCGGTCGCGCTCTGCGCCAGCGGCAGTGAGATCGCGGGTTCACCCGTCGCGTTCTGCAGCGGCGTGAACGCCACCCAGGCGGTGAGTCGTTCGATGACCTGCTCGTAGGGCGCCGTCGGATCGAGGTGGCCGATGCGCGGCGTGACGTCGGCCAGCGTGGGCATCAGCACGACGTCGTAGGTCTGGTGCAGCCGCGACGTGATGCGCCGGATCCGGGCCAGGCGGGCGATCGCCCCGGGCAGCCGGTGCAGGTTGCGCGCCGCATGCGCTTCGAGTCCGCGCGTCAGGTTGTCCAGCCGGTCGCGGTCGAAGCTCGTCCCGAAGGTGCGCCGTCCACCGCGCACCAGCGCGAACGCCAGAAACGACCAGTACAGCAGGAAGTCGTCGACGAAATGGCCGGGTACCGGGTTGCCGATGACCTCGATCCGGTGTCCGAGACCCTCCAGCAGTTTGGCGGTGTCCAGGGTCAGCGCGCTGACCTCGGCACTGGCCTCCCGTTCGATCGACTCGGTGCAGACGGCGATGCGCAGACGCTGGGTACTCGGGCCGGTGACGTCCCCGATCGGCGGCAGCTTCGGGTTGGCGATGGCGCGTTCGGCCTCGCGGTAGAAGGCCGCGGTGTCGCGCACCGTGCGCGTCACGACACCGTTGTGCACGATCCGCAACGGCATCTGGCGCATGTCCCTGTCCAGCGGCAGCCGCCCCCGCGACGGCTTGAGCCCGACCAGGCCGTTGCACGCGGCGGGGATGCGGATCGAGCCGCCGCCGTCGTTGGCGTGGGCGATGGGGACGACGCCCGCGGCGACGAACGCCCCCGACCCCGACGAGGACGCACCGGCGGTGTGCTCGGTGTTCCACGGGTTGCGCACCGGCCCGAACCGCGGGTGTTCGGCAGACGCGCTGAAGCCGAATTCCGACAGGGCGGTCTTGCCCAACGGCACCAGGCCGGTCGCCAGGTAGGTGCGCGCGAAGTCGCCGTCGGCGCTCTCCGGGCGTGGGTGCCACGCGTCGGTGCCGCTCATCGTGGGCATCCCCGCGACGGCGACGTTGTCCTTCAGAAAGCTCGGTACGCCGTCGAAGAACCCGCCGAATGGCCGCCGCTGGGCGGCCCGGGCGCGCGCCCGGTCGAAGGCCTCGAAGACCAGGCCGTTGAGCGTCGGGTTCACCGCCTCGACCCTCGCGATCGCTGCTTCCACGACCTCGGATACCGAGACATCCCGCCGTCCGAGTGCCTCGACGACACCTACGGCGTCGAGGTCGCCGAGTGCGTCGTCGGCGAACGCCGAAACTCGATCCATGCGCCCGACGGTACCAAAGCGTACCGCTTGCGGTCGGTGATCTGAACGGTCACTCCGCGCGTCGCAACACCGCACCCACGGTCATCGCCAGGATCTTCCAGTCCAGCCACAGCGACCAGTTCTCGATGTAGAAGTTGTCCCACTCGGCGCGGTCGGCGATCGAGGTCTGCCCGCGGAGTCCGTGCACCTGCGCCCACCCGGTGATGCCGGCTTTGACGCGGTGCCGCTCCCCGTAGCGCGCGATCTGAACGTTGAACAGCTCGACGTACTCCGGCCGTTCGGGGCGCGGACCGACCAGGCTCATGTCGCCGCGGATGACATTGATCAGCTGGGGCAACTCGTCCAGCGAGGTGGCGCGCAGGAACTTCCCGATCCTGGTGCGGCGGTCGTCGCCTTCCACACCTCCCGGAGCCGACCCGGCCTCAGGTAGGTACGCGGGGTCGGACTCCTTCGGCGGGCGCATCGAGCGGAACTTCAGGCAGCGGAAAACCCGGCCGTCGCGGCCGGTCCTCGGCTGCGCAAAGAAGATCGGCCCCGGCGAGCTCAACCGCACGAGCAGCATCAGCGTCACGAACAGCGGAGCGATCGCCGCCAGGCCGATCGCGGCGACCACCCGGTCGGAGACGTGCTTGCACGTGAACTGCCAACCGCGCGGATTCACCCGCGGCGCAGCGATCAACGGCAGACCGCCGATGTGGTCGATGCGGGCATGCACCCCGATGGTGTCGAAGATCCGCGGCACGATCCAGACCGCGACTCCGAGATCATGGGCGGTCCTGACCGCCCGGGCCATCGCGTCGTCACGGGTCCGGGAGAACGTGACGATCACGCACTCGGCTCCGGTGCAGACGATCGCCTCGCCGAGCCGATCCAGGCCGCCCAGGTACGGAATGTCCGAACGGTCTCCGCTGGACAGTCCGCCCCACGGCGGCTCGTCATCGATCAATCCGACAGGTCGCAGTCCGTATTCCGGCGTGATCGCCAGCCGCTCGATGACCTTTGCGGCGATGCGTCCGTTACCGACGATCAGTGTCGGCGCGGTCAGCACACTGCGACGGAACAGGCACCTTCGGATCGACAACCACAGCAGGCGTCCGAGCGGCACCAGGACCGCCGCGCACATCCAGATGCGGGCCACGGCGTCGTCCGCCGATTCGGCCACGCCCGGGTTGGACACGAGCCCGGACAGCAACAGCACCGCGGCCAAAGCCGTCGCCGCCGCAATGGTGGGGAGCTCGTCGAGGAAGGTGCGCTGCAGTGATCGCCGATACAGTCCGCGGATTGCGATCAACGCCACGACGGTCGGAGCGAAGAACCACAGCATCCAGATCGGCGGCAGATCGAAGCCCAGACGCGTAGCCCAGATCGCGCCGATCGCCACCGCGGCCGAGGTGGTGGTCAAGTCCAGGAGCGGACCGAGAACAGGCTCCCAGGACCTCCGCCGTCTCAACTGGTCGAGATCGACGACGACCTCGGTTCGGGCATCTGTCCGCGTCGCCGCATCTGCGGTGTCCCGGACCTCGAGGATGTCTGTCACCTGCAGCCACGGCAATTGTCAGGTTCAGACATGCGGATAGATTAACTCTACCGACACCGAAACACGCGAAATCCAGCCCTTTTGATGATCGACAAGCGGCATCCGAGTTAGCTGTACTGTTGCTGCGATCCTGTCATGGGGTAATCCGCAAACCCTGCCGTCGCCGCAGCGGGCACCTCGGATCGTCTTTGACCCGTTCAAGGCACGGGTAGCAAATAGGTGGACAGGCCACGAACAGTTCCTGGCAGCAGACGCGAGCCGGGTGCGGATTCCGTCGTCACCGCCCCGCCGGAAAGAACGAGGCCCCCGAGACGATGTCTCGGGGGCCTCGTGACTTCAGTGCGGAGAGGTCAGGCCTGACCGACCTCGAAGCGGACGAAGCGCGTTACCGTCACGCCGGCCTCGTCGAGGAGCGCCTTGACGGTCTTCTTGTTGTCGGACACCGACGGCTGATCGAGCAGCACGACGTCCTTGTAGTAGCCGTTGACCCGACCCTCGACGATCTTGGGCAGCGCCTGCTCGGGCTTGCCCTCGTTGCGGGCGGTCTCCTCGGCGATGCGGCGCTCGTTGGCGACGATGTCCTCAGGGACATCGTCGCGGGTGAGGTACTTCGCCTTGAGCGCCGCGATCTGCAGCGCGACCGCGTGCGCGGCTTCGACACCCTTGGCCGCGTCGCCGGCCTGGTACTCGACGAGCACACCGACCGCGGGCGGCAGATCGGCGGCCCGCTTGTGCAGGTAGGTCTCGACCGTGCCGTCGAAGAAGGTCGCGCGACGAAGCTCGAGCTTCTCGCCGATCTTCGCCGACAGATCGGCGATGGCCTGCTCGACGGTCGAATCGCCGAGCTTGGCGGCCTTGAGCGAGTCGACGTCGCCGGCCTTGGCCTCGGCAGCCGCGGCGACGATCTGCTCACCCAGGGCCTGGAACTCGGCGTTCTTGGCGACGAAGTCGGTCTCGGAGTTCAGCTCGATCAGAGCGCCGCCCTTGGCCGCAACCAGACCCTCGGCGGTGGCGCGCTCCGCACGCTTGCCGACGTCCTTGGCGCCCTTGATGCGCAGCAGTTCGATCGCCTTGTCGAAGTCGCCCTCGGCCTCGACCAGCGCGTTCTTCGAGTCGAGCATTCCGGCGCCGGTCAGCTCACGGAGACGCTTGACGTCGGCAGCGGTGTAGTTAGCCATCTGAGCCTTCCCTACGGGTTCGGGGTGGTCGTGGGTTCGGTGTGGGTCTCGGCCTCGGGCGTACCGGGCGTCGCCGCGGTGGCGCCGGCCAGCAGTTCCTGCTCCCACTCGGGCAGCGGTTCGGCCGCCGCATCCTGGCCGGCCTCGGCCTTGCCGGCGCCGGCGCGGGCCTGCAGGCCCTCGGCGACCGCGGAGGCGATCACCTTGGTCAGCAGCGCGGCCGAACGGATCGCGTCGTCGTTGCCCGGGATCGGGTAGTCGACCAGGTCCGGATCACAGTTGGTGTCCAGGATCGCGATGATCGGGATGTTCAGCTTGCGCGCCTCGGCGACGGCGAGGTGCTCCTTGTTGGTGTCGACGACCCAGATCGCCGAGGGCACCTTCTGCATGTCGCGGATACCGCCGAGCGAGCGCTCCAGCTTGTTCTTCTCGCGGGTCAGCATCAGGATTTCCTTCTTGGTGCGACCCTCGAACCCGCCGGTCTGCTCCATGGCCTCGAGTTCCTTGAGCCGCTGCAGGCGCTTGTGCACGGTGGAGAAGTTGGTGAGCATGCCGCCCAGCCAGCGCTGGTTCACATACGGCATGCCGACGCGGGTGGCCTCCTCGGCGATGGATTCCTGCGCCTGCTTCTTGGTGCCGACGAACATGATCGACCCGCCGTGCGCGACCGTCTCCTTGACGAACTCGTACGCCTTGTCGATGTAGGTCAGCGTCTGCTGCAGGTCGATGATGTAGATGCCGTTGCGGTCGGTGAAGATGAACCGCTTCATCTTCGGGTTCCAGCGTCGAGTCTGGTGTCCGAAGTGGGCGCCGCTGTCAAGCAGCTGCTTCATGGTTACAACAGCCATGGTTGGCCATACCTCTTGTGTTGTCGGTTGTCGTCCGGCATCGGGTGAGCCGGACCCTGGCGACTGTTTCGGTGCCGGACCCCGGAGGGACCACCCGGCACACAGGTATTACAGACGCGCGAAGTCAACCCGCAGATGCGAGTTGCGGTTAGCAGTTTACACGCCGAACAGGGTGCTCTTGACCACCGGCGGAGCTGTCCACAGGCGCCGCACAAGCCGGTGGCGTCGAGCCTGACGGCTGCGCTGAACTGCAAGGATGCGGATCGTCGCGGCGCTGTTGTGGTGTGGGTTGGTGTGGGCGGTGCCGGCGCAGGCCGACGGCACCCGCTTCGGGTGGCCGCTGCGGCCGCCGCCCGCGGTGGTGCGGGCCTTCGACGCCCCGTCCCCGAATTGGCAGCGCGGGCACCGCGGCGTCGACCTGGCCGGACACCCGGGTCAGGCTGTGTTCGCCGCCGCTGCCGGGACGATCGTCTACGCCGGGCAGCTCGCCGGACGGCCGCTGGTGTCGATCGCGCATGCAGGTGGTCTGCGCAGCAGCTACGAACCGGTGCGGCCCGGGGTCCGGGCCGGTCAGACGGTTGCGGCGGGTACCCCGATCGGCGAGCTGGTCGCAGGCCACGCCGGTTGCGCGGCCACGGCCTGCCTGCACTGGGGCGCGATGTGGGGTGCGGCGGCGCGGGCGGATTACGTCGATCCGCTGGGTCTGCTGTCCGCGACCCCCATCCGGCTCAAACCCTCGGGCGGCGGTGGCGGTTAGCGTCGGAGTGTGACCACCGAGGCCCACCGCAACCGACGTCCGCGTTTCGGTCTGACCACCGCACTGCCGCGGCGGGGCGGCCAGTGGCGGACGTTCGCGCAGTCGGTCGAGGCGGCCGGTGTCGACGTCCTGACCTTCGCCGACCATCTGGCCCCGGCCCTGGCGCCGTTCACCGGCGCCGCCGCAGCGGCGCTGGCAACCGAGTCTCTGCGGGTGGGCACGCTGGTGCTCAACAACGACTTCCACCATCCGGTCCAGATCGCGCGGGAGGCCGCGACGCTGTCGGAGGTCAGTGGTGACCGGTTCGAACTCGGTCTCGGCGCCGGCCACATGAAAAGCGAGTACGACGCCGCCGGTCTGCGATTCGACCGCGGCGCCGTCCGGGTGGACCGCCTGGTCGAATCGGTCACGGTAGTGCGGGATCTGTTGGCGGGCAAGGGAATCCGCTTCGCCGGTGCGCACTACCGGGTACACGCGGAAGCAGGAACGCTGGTCCCCGTGCCGGGCTCACCGGTGCCGCTGCTGATCGGCGGCAACGGCACCCGGGTGCTGCAGCTGGCCGGACGGGTGGCCGACATCGTCGGTTTGGCCGGGATCAGCCACAACCGGGACGCCACCGAGGTGCGGTTCACTCACTTCTCGAGCGCGGGGCTCGCCGAGCGCATCGCGGTGGTGCGCGCCGCTGCCGGCGATCGGTTCGAGCAGATCGAGTTGAACGCG
Organism: Mycobacterium sp. pV006; assembly: GCF_041287115.1. Lineage (NCBI taxonomy): Bacteria > Bacillati > Actinomycetota > Actinomycetes > Mycobacteriales > Mycobacteriaceae > Mycobacterium > Mycobacterium sp. pV006. Next base: position 9,443 of record NZ_JBGGKT010000018.1, read on the forward strand.
CTGATCCAGGTGGTGGAGTGCACCAAGGATCGGGCGGCCACGGCCGACGCGCTGGCAGGCCGGCTCGGGGTGCCGGCGGACCTGCTGCTGGATTCGCCGTTCGTGCTGTTGGGCACCCACGAGCAGATGGCCGAGACCCTGCTGGAGCGGCAGCGCCGTCTGGGGATCAGCTACTGGACGGCGTTCGACGAGTGGGCCGGACGGCCGTCGGCGCTGCCCGACCTCGCTGCGGTCATCGGCCTGCTGCGGCCGTGACTCAGGCCCGCGGGTGGGCCTGGTCGTGCACGGCGCGCAGCCGCGCGACGCTGACGTGGGTGTAGAGCTGGGTGGTCGCCAGCGACGAGTGACCCAGCAGTTCCTGGACCACGCGCAGGTCTGCGCCGCCTTCGAGCAGATGGGTCGCCGCGCTGTGGCGCAAGCCGTGCGGACCGATGTCCGGCGCGCCCTCGACGGCCGCCACCGTCTGGTGCACGACGGTGCGTGCCTGCCGCGGATCGAGCCGGCCACCGCGGGCGCCGAGCAGAAGCGCGGGACCGGACCGGTCGGTCACCAGATGGGGACGCCCGTCGGTCAGCCACGCCGTCAGGGCGGCGTCCGCGGGTTGACCGTAGGGCACCGTGCGCTGCTTGTTGCCCTTGCCGAGCACGCGCAGCAGCCGCCGCGAGGTGTCGACGTCGTCGATGTCGAGTCCGCACAACTCGCTGACGCGGATGCCGGTGGCGTAGAGCAGCTCGACGATCAGGCGATCCCGAAGTGCGAGCGGATCATTCTGTTGGGCACCGGATTTCGCGGCATCGAGGGCGTCGAGCGCCTGGTCCTGACGCAGCACCGAGGGCAGGGTGCGGCGGGTCTTCGGCATCTGCAGCCGGGTCGCGGGATCCTCGTCGAGCAGGCCCCGTCGCACGGCCCAGGTGGTGAACGTCTTCACCGCCGAGGTCCGTCGTGCGAGGGTGGAGCGCGCGGTGCCGGCCGCGGCCTGGGTGGCCAGCCAGGACCGCAACAGCGGCAGTGTCAGGCCGCGCAGTCCGGCGCCGGGGCTGCGTTCGTCGACGAAGTCGAGCAGTGCGCGCAGATCGCCGCGGTAGGCGCGGCGGGTGTGCTCCGACCGGCCGCGCTGCAACGCAAGATATTGATCGAATTCGTCGAGCACCGCGTCCACCGCTTCACCGTGGCAGACGCTTCCGCGGTCGGTCAGCCGACGCGCCGCAGCACGTCGTGGGTCAGCTCCGCGAGGCTGCGGTAGCCGTCGACGGCCATGATCAGATCGGCCTCGGCCAGCAATGACCGCAGCACGTGCACCACGCCGTCCTCGCCGCCGATGGCCAGACCGTAGGTGTAGGGCCGGCCGACCCCGACCGCGGTGGCGCCCAGCGCGACCGCCTTGACGATGTCGGCGCCGCTGCGGATGCCGGAGTCGAACAGCACGGGCATGCCGTCGGCCGCTTCGACGACACCGGGCAGGCAGTCCAGCGCGGGCAGCCCGCCGTTGGCCTGGCGGCCGCCGTGGGTGGAGCAGTAGATGCCGTCGACCCCGCCGTCCTTGGCGCGGCGGACGTCGTCGGGGTGGCAGATGCCCTTGAGGATCAGCGGCAGGTCGGTCAAAGACCGCAGCCAGGGCAGATCATCCCAGGTCAGCGGGTTACCGAACTGTTGAACCCACTGCAGCACGGTGGCCTGCATGTTTTCCTCGGGCGGTTGGGACAGCGCCGCGCGGAAGACCGGGTCACTGGTGTAGTTCGACAGGCACCGGCCGCGCAGCTGCGGGAAGTTCGACGTGGCCAGGTCGCGGGGCCGCCAACCCGGGATCCAGGTGTCGAGGGTGACGACGATGGCCTTGTAGCCCGCGGTTTCGGCGCGCTGGACGAAGCTGGCCGCCAAGTCGCGGTCGGCGGGTGTGTAGAGCTGGAAGAACCCGGGGGTGTCGCCGAATTCGGCGGCCACGTCTTCGAGGGGGTCCTCGGTCAGGGTGGACACCATCATCGGCACGCCGGTGCGGGCCGCCGCCCGCGCGGTGACCAGATCGCCGTGGCCGTTCTGCGCGCAGATGCCGATGACTCCGACGGGCGCCATGAACACCGGCGACGGCAGTTTCAGACCGAAGAGGTCCACGGACAGGTCGCGTTCGGTGGCGCCGACCAGCATCCGTGGCATCAGCCCCCACCGGTCGAACGCGGTGCGGTTGGCGCGCTGGGTGTGTTCGTCGCCGGCCCCGCCGGCGACGTAGGACCACACCGACGGCGGCATGGCGACCTCGGCTTTGGCTTCCCACCCGGCGTAGTCCATCGGCAGCGTGGGCAGGATGCCCGAGAGGCCCTGGAGGTAGATCTCGAGTTGGTAGTTGCCGAAGGTCATGGCGTCAGCCTGCCATCGACCCCGGCGCGGGCACGGTTATTTGGCTTCGGCCGCGGCCAGTTCGCGTTTCCACTGCCGGAAGGTCTCTTCGGTGCGGCCGCGGCGCCAGTACCCGGAGATCGACGATGCCCACTGGGCTGGGATGCCGCGTTCCTTGCGGATGTAGGGCCGCAGGTTGTGCATGACGGCCTGGGCCTCACCGTGGATGAACACCTGCGCCTGGCCGGGCAGCCACGGTGTCCCGGTGACCGCCTCGATCAGCGGCGCGTGGTCGCCGGCGATTTCGTCGCCGACGAGGTCGGCGCGGCCACCGCGGTAGATCCAGCGCACCTCGACCCCTTCGGGGGCGGTCAGCTCGATTTCGTCCTCCGGTCCGGCGACTTCGATGAAGACGCGGCCGATGGCGTTGGCGGGCAACGCCTCCAGCGATGCGCTGATCGCCGGCAGTGCTGCCTCGTCGCCGGCGAACAGGTACCAGTCGGCGGCCGGGTCGGGCGCGAACGCTCCGCTGGGACCCATCACGAACAGGCGCCGGCCCGGGGTGGCGTTGGCCGCCCACGGCCCGGCGACCCCGTGGTCGCCGTGCACGACGAAGTCGATGGTCAGTTCCCGGCGCTCGGTGTCGGCGCGGCGCACGGTGTAGGTGCGCACCACGGGTCGCTTGTGCTCCGGCAGCACGTTGAAACTGTCCAGGGTCAACGGCTGTTCGAGACCGCTGACGTCGAGGTCGTCGTCGACGAAGACCAGCTTGACGTAGGCATCGGAGTATTCGTTCGGGGTGAAGGTGTCAAATCCGGTGCCACCGAGGACGACTCGCACCATGTGGGGTGTGATGTTCTCGGTACGCACCACGTGGAACGTGTGCACGGGACGGCCTGCCACTTGATCAACCTCCACTGCTGACGGCTTTGTCAGCGACTATACGAGCGACCCTGCTCCAGCAGGGTCGGCCGTGTGCCTCAGCTGCGCGTCGCCAGCCTCCAAGTGCCCTCCTCCTGTCGGATCAAACCGCGGACCTCCAACATCGCCAACGCACCCAACACCCCTGCCATCGGCAGCCCCGCCAGGATCGCGATCTCGCCGACCGTGCGTGCCCCGCGGCGCGGCAACGCCTCGTACACAGTGAGTTCGGTGTCATCGAGGTCGTCGAGAGCGGTGGTCGAATGATCTGGTTCGGCAGCAAGCTCGCCGAGGCGCCCGACCGCTTCGACCACCTCCGCTGAGCGGGTGACCAGGGTGGCCTCATTCTTGGCGATCAGCGCGTGGCAGCCCGCCGACGTGGCCGAGGTCACCGGTCCCGGGACCGCGAACACCTGCCGGCCCAGCGCCCGCGCCCATGCGGCGGTGTTCGCCGCACCACTGCGCAGCCCGGCTTCGACGACGACGGTGGCCCCGCTCAACGCGGCGACCAGCCGGTTGCGCGCCAGGAACTGCCGTCGCGTCGGCCGCAGGCCGGGCGGATACTCGGTCAGCACCAGTCCGCTGCGGCCGACGCGGTGCAGCAGCGCCGAGTGCCCGGACGGGTAGGGCACGTCGATGCCCGCTGCCAGCACCGCGACGGTCTCGCCCTCGCAGGCCAGCGTGGTGCGGTGCGCCACGCCGTCGATGCCGTAGGCGCCGCCGGAGACCACCGCGACGTCGCGCTCGACCAGACCGGCGGCCAAGTCGGCGGTCACGTGTTCGCCGTAGGCGCTGGCGGCGCGGGTACCCACCAGTGCCGCCGACCGCGCCGCGACATCGGCCAGATATGACGGGCCCACCGCCCACAGCACCAGCGGGGCGTGTCCCCACTGCCGCTCGGCCAGCGCGGGGTGTGTGAACGAGGTGAACGCCAGATGGGGCCATTCGTCGTCGCCGGCCGTGAGCAAGCGCCCGCCCAACCGGTCGAGGGTCTTCAGATCGGCGTCAGCCGAGTCGATTTCGTGGCGCGCCTCGGTAGCGCGGGCCAGATCGCCGCGGACGTCGCGGGCGCGGATGCGCTGCGCGGCCTCGACGGGACCTTCTGCTCGTACCAGTTCGGTGAGCAGCGGATGGGGTGGCTCGCACACCCGGGACAGGTAGGCCCACGCACGCCGTTCTGCGGTGTCCATCAGGGGGTCCCCTGCCGAAAGCTGAGTGCGGTGGCCACGTCCTGTCGGGTCGGCGAGGTGCGGCCGCCGAGGTCGGCAAGTGTCCAAGCGACCCGCAATGTGCGGTCCATGCCACGGATGCTCAGGGCTCCGCGGTCGACGGCGGTGCGCACCGGCGCCATGGCGTCTGCGCTGAGCCGGAACCTGCGGCGCAGCAGTGTGCCGCCGGCTTCGGCGTTTGTGGTGATGCCGTGTGGTCGCCACCGCTCGGCAGCAGCCTGACGCGCGTTCCAGACACGTTCTCGCACTGCCGAGGTGGACTCCCCCGCCTCGTCGACGAACGGTCCGGCCTTGGAGGTGTGCATTTCGGTGCGCAGATCGACGCGGTCGAGCAGCGGCCCCGACAGCCTGCTGCGGTAGCGCCGCCGCTCGGCGGCGCCGCACTGGCAGTCCCGGGGGTCCGGCGGCGCACACGGGCACAGGTTGGCCGCGAGAACCAGCTGGAAGCGGCACGGGTAGGTCGCCACTCCGTCACGACGCGCCAGCCGGATCTGCCCGTCCTCCAACGGTGTGCGCAGCGCCTCCAGGGCACCGGTGTTGATCTCGGCGAACTCGTCGAGGAACAGCACGCCGCGGTGGGCGCGGCTGACCGCGCCCGGACGCGCCATGCCCGGCCCGCCGCCCACCAGTGCGGCGACGCTGGAGGTGTGGTGCGGGGCGACGAACGGCGGCCGGGTGATCAGTGGGGCGTCGCCGCTCAGCAGCCCGGCCACCGAGTGGATGGCCGTGACCTCGAGCGCCTCGCTGTGCGACAGCGGCGGCAGCAGACCCGGGAGACGTTGTGCCAGCATGGTTTTCCCAATCCCCGGCGGGCCGGTCATCATCAGGTTGTGCGCACCGGCAGCGGCCACCTCGACGGCGAAGCGGGCCTGCGGCTGACCCACCACGTCGGCCAGATCCGCGGCGACGTCGGGAGTGTCGGCAGGTTGATCGACGCGCCCGGCCAGTTCGCCCTTGCCGCGCAGCCAGCTGTGTACCTGACGCAGGGTGCGTGCACCCCACACTTCGATACCGTCCACCAGACTGGCCTCGGCCAGGTTGTCGATCGGCACCACCACCGCCGACCAGCCGTGGTTACGGGCAGCCAACACCGCCGGCAGCACCCCGGTGATCGCCCGCACCCGCCCGTCCAGGGCGAGCTCACCCAACAGCACCGTCTTCTCCAGGTGCGGCCACGCCTTCTTGTCCTGCGCAGCCAGCACCACGGTGGCCAACGCCAGGTCATAACCCGAGCCGACCTTGGGCAGCGTCGCCGGGGACAGCGCCAGCGTCAACCGGGTCTGCGGCCACTCGAACTTGCAGTAGGAGATCGCCGCCCGCACCCGGTCCCGCGACTCGCGCAGCGCGGTGTCGGCCAGACCCACCAGAGACACCCCCGGAAGACCACCGGCGATGTGGGCCTCGATTTCGACGATCACCCCGTCCACACCGCGCACCCCGACCGAGAACGCCCGCCCCAGCGCCATCACGCCACCGCCTGCAGATGGGTGATCTCCGGTTCCCGACGCCGACCCACCCGGATACCGATGACGTCGATGCGCACCGCGGCCCAGCTGCGTCCCTGGGCGGCCAGCCACAATCCCGCCAACCGGCGCAGCCGCCGCACCTTCGCCGGCGTGACCGCCGCCGTGGCCTCTCCGAACAGATCCCCGGCCCGCGTCTTGACCTCGACGAACACCACCGTGCCCGCATCGGCGGCGATGATGTCCAGCTCGCCGTAGCGGCACCGCCAATTACGTTCCAGCACAGACAAACCCCGACGCTGCAGATAGTCCACCGCCACCTGCTCGCCCCACGCGCCGAGTTCACCGCGACTCTGTGTTCCGGTCATGTCCGCAACCCTGACCCGCCCCGCCGACACCTCCCTACACCAACCCGCAGTTGTCCCCAGAACCGCGTTCCTCCACAGGCGCGGCCGCCCGCGGTTTCACCGCCGTCAAACCCGGGGTATACGCGAGCATCGCGCCGACCAGGAGGACTCATGACCACCCGAGGATCAGCCTCGTCGCTGCACCGATCCGCCCACGGTGCCGCCGACCGGGCCACCGACAGCAAGGCCTTCGAGTACACCGCGCGGGCGGGTTTCGCCGCCAGCGGCGTGCTGCACCTGCTGGTCGGCTACATCATCGGCCGGCTGGCCTTCGTCGGCGGCGGCGGTAACGCCGACCAGTCCGGCGCGCTGGCCACGCTCGGCAGCCAGACCGGCGGAGCGATCATGTTGTGGGTGGTCGCCGTCGGGCTCGCCGCCCTCGGACTGTGGCGGCTGGCCGAGGCCGTCATCGGCTCCAAGCCGAGCGAATCGCGGCGCGGCGACAACCCCGCGTGGAAACGCGGCAAGTCGGTCGCGCTGGCGGTGATCAACTTCGCGATCGCGTTCTCCGCGGCGCGGTTCGCGATGGGCAGCGGACAGTCCAGCAGCCAGCAGAACTCCGGGCTCTCGGCACAGCTGATGCAGTCCGCGTGGGGCAAGGCGCTGCTGTTGGCGGTCGGGGCGGGTGTGCTGGCCGTCGGCGCCTACCACGTCTACAAGGGCGTGTCCGAGAAGTTCTTCGACGACCTCGACGTGTCGCGCGGCACCGGCATCACCGCCGCCGGGGTCATCGGCTACGTGGCCAAAGGCGTCGTGCTCGGTGGTGCCGGTCTGCTCGTCGTGGTCGCCACGCTGCAGGCCGATCCGACCAAGGCCAGCGGACTCGACGCCGCGGTCAAGACCCTCGGCGAGGCTCCGTTCGGCAAGTTCCTGCTGATCGCCGCCGCGCTCGGCATCGCCGCGTTCGGTGTCTACAACTTCATCCGGAGCCGCCACAACCGCATGTGAAAAACCACGGCGGTATCGTCACGGCCATGTCGTCGTGCCGGCCGAGCGGGCCATGCGTGCCCTGATCGACCACCTGCGTACATACGGTGAGCGCACGGCGGTGCTGACCGAGACGACGCAACTGTCCTACCGCGACCTCGCCGACGAGGCCGCGGCGGTGGCCACCCGGCTCGGGACGCGTCGCCAACTGGTGATGATCGAAACGACCAACACGGTTTACTGCCTGGTGCACTACCTCGGGGCGCTGGCCGGTGGCCACGTGGTCTTGCCGGTGGCGGCCGACCGCGACCACCGCGCGATCACCGAGACCTACCGACCGGACGTCATCGTGACCGCCGGCGGAATCCAGGTGCACTCGCACGGCGCGCACGACCTGCACCCCGACCTCGCCCTGTTGCTGTCCACCTCCGGCAGCACCGGCTCCCCGAAGCTGGTGCGGCTGTCGCGTGACAACCTCGTCTCCAACGCCGCGGCGATCGCCGGCTACCTCGGGATCCGCGAAACCGACCGCGCCGCAACCACTCTGCCGATGTCCTACTGCTACGGCCTGTCGGTGGTGCACAGCCACCTGCTGGTCGGGGCCGGGCTGATCCTCACCGACCACAGCGTGGCCGACGAGCAATTCTGGACGCTGTTCCGGCGCCACCGGGGCAGTTCCCTTGCTGGGGTGCCGTACACGTTCGAACTGCTCGAGCGGGTCGGCTTCGACGCGATGGATCTACCGCACCTGCGCTATCTGACCCAGGCCGGCGGACGCATGCCCGCCGACCGGGTGCGCCGCTTCGCCGGGCTCGGCCGACGACGCGGCTGGGACCTGTTCGTCATGTACGGCGCCACCGAGGCGACCGCGCGCATGGCCTACCTGCCGCCGGACCTGGCGCGGTCCCGGCCGGAGGCGATCGGCGTACCCATCCCCGGCGGCACGTTCACCCTCGAACCGTCCGACGAGTGGCCCGGCGGCGACGTCGGCGAACTGATCTACCACGGACCCAACGTCATGCTGGGCTACGCCGAGCATCCCGCGGACCTGGCCACCGGCGCCACGCTCGACGCGCTGCGCACCGGCGACCTGGCGCGCCGCGCCCCCGATGGTCTCTACGAGATCGTCGGCCGCAAAAGCCGTTTCGTGAAGATGTACGGTCTGCGCATCGACCTGGCACAGGTGGAGTCCGCGCTGCGCGACGACTCCATCTCCGCATTGTGTGTCGACCACGGCGATCAACTGGCAGTGGTGGCCGCCCGAGCACCCGACGTTTCTTCGGTGCGTCGGTCCGCGGCCGAGGCGGCGGGCGTCCCGGCCGACGGGGTCCGCGTCGTCAGCGTCGACGAACTGCCCATGTTGTCCTCCGGGAAGCCCGACTACCCGACCGCGCGCGCGTGGGCCGCCGCCGCCACCGACGGCACGGTCGACGACCACACCACCGACCTGGCGGCCCTGTACGCCGAGGTCCTGCACCTCGATCCGGCCGATGTGGACGGCGACGCGAGCTTCGTCGATCTCGGCGGCAACTCCCTGAATTACGTGACCGTGTCGCGGCGGTTGGAGCGCGCGCTCGGGCGGCTGCCGGCGCAGTGGCCGCAGATGCCGCTGCGTGAGCTGCAGGCGCTGGCCGGCGCGCCGCGACGACGACGCCTGTGGGACACCACCGTCGAGACCAGCGTGGCGTTGCGCGCCGCGGCGATCGTGTTGATCGTCGTCTCGCACGCCGAACTGTTCGAACTCTGGGGCGGCGCGCACATCCTGCTCGGGGTGGCCGGCTACAACTTCGGCCGGTTCTGCCTGACCCCGCTTCCGCGACGCACCCGCATACGTCATCTGCGGTCCACCATCGCGTGGATCGCGGTCCCGTCGATCGCGTGGGTGGCGGCGGCGCTGCTCCTCACCGACGACTACCACCCGACGAATCTGTTGCTGGCCGACAAGTTCCTGGGACCACCGGACAGCATGACCGCCGGACGGTTGTGGTTCATCGAGGTGCTGGTGTGGACGCTGGTGGTGCTGGCGCTGTTGTTCTGGCTGCCGGCCCTCGACCGCGCCGAGCGCCGGTATCCGTTCGGGGTGGCCGCGGCGTCCCTCGCGGTCGGGATGGTGCTGCGGTACGGCCCGGGCGCGGTGCCCGACGCGAAGTTCACGATGCTGGCCTTCTGGTTCTTCGCGCTGGGTTGGGCCGCGGCCAAGGCGCGCACCGCAGCCCAGCGCGCCGCGGTGACCGTCGTGCTGGTGGTCGGCATGATCGGGTACTTCGACGACCCGCTACGCGCGGCGCTGGTGCTGAGCGGTCTGGCGATGCTGGTCTGGCTGCCCGCGCTGCGGTGCCCCGCTCCGCTGGCGGCGGTGGCGGCGGTGGTCGCCGAAGCGTCGCTGTACACCTATCTGACGCATTACCAGATCTACCCGCTGTTCGGGTCGCACCGCCTGCTCGGAGTTCTGGCCTCGATCCTGGTCGGCGTCGCCGTGACCGCCGCGGTGACGGCGCTGCGGACCCGACTGGGGCGACGCGCGGTCAGCGCGCCGGCTGGGTCGCCGGTTCGCGCGCTGCGATGAGTCCCTCCTGAACCAGCGTCGCGGTGACGGTGCCGTCGCTCCCGATCAGGCTCGCGGTCACCACGCCGCGCCCGCGCGCACCCGCCGGGGACCGACACTCCAGCAGGTTCCACCGATCGGCGACCACCGGCCGGTGCAGCCACATCGAGGAGTCGGTGGTGCCGCTGCGGTGCGTGCGGGCGGCCATCGAGTGCCCGTGCACCTGCAGCGCGGGGTCGATCAGGTAGAGGTCGGTGACGTACACGGCGACCAGCGTGTGCAGTCGCGCGTCGTCGGGCATGTCGGCGGTGACCCGCCACCACATCCGCCGGACGAAGTCCTCGGTGCCGGTGTGGGCGTCGACGATCCGGATGTCGAGTTCGTCCAGGGGCAGTGACGGCGCCGGGCCGGGCGGACCGGTCGGCGGCAGCGTCGCGGGATCGTCCAGGCCGGCCCGGCGGCCGTGTTCGGGCCCGGGCAGGCCCGCGGAGAACGACACCGTCGCGGTGGTCAGCAGCCGCCCGTGCTGGGTCGCCTCGACGCGACGCGACGCGGCGGTGCGGCCGTCGTGGATCCGGTCGACGCGGTAGTCCACCGGCTCCCCCGCATCACCACCACGCAGGAACTGCAGGTGCAACACCGTGGGCGCCTTACCGTCATCGACGGTGTGCCACGCCGCAGCGAGGGTCTGCGCGAGCAGCAACCCCCCGTACGCGCGCTTACCGGCCGGACCGCTGGGCCGCCCCCGCCAGGTGTCGTCTGCGAGCGCCTCGACCTCGAGCAGGCGGCGCAGCGTGCTCACGCGACGGTGCCCGAGCCGAAGAGTTCGTCGATCGCGCCCCGGTCCATCGACAACCACTCCCCCAGCACGGCGGCCGTGTCGTCGCCGAGCGCGGGCGCCGGAACCGCCCGCGGATAACTGCCGTCGATCGACACCGGCAGCCCGGCGGCGAGATGTCGCCCGACTCGCGGCTGGTCGAGCTCGGTGAACAGCGGGTTGTCGGTGACGCGCGGATCGGTCGCCGTTTCGGCGAAACTCTGATAGCGCTCCCACAGCACCGAGGTCTGCGACAGCGCCGCGGCGATCTCGGCGCCGGTGTGCGCGGAGAACCACTCGGCGAACAACGCGCTCAACGCATCTCGGTGCCGGTAGCGTTCCCCTTCGTCGGAGAAGTCGGCTCCGACTGAATCCGCCAGTCCCGCAACGGCTTCGGCGGTGCCGGTCAGGGTGGTCAGGTCGCGGAAGTGGCGTCCGGTCAGCGCGACGACCATGTAGGACACCCCGTCGCTGCTGGTGAAGTTCTGCCCGTAGGTGCCGTAGACGGAGTTGCCGATGCGTTGCCGCGAGGTGCCGTTGATCATCGCCTCGGTGAGCAGACTCAGGTTGCCGGCCGTGGCCAGGGCGACATTCTCCAGCGGGATGCTGATGCGCTGGCCCGCCCCGGTGGCGTCGCGGTGGCGCAGAGCGGTGACCACAGACAGGGCCGCGTACAGGCCGCAGCTGACGTCCCACGCCGGCAGGACGTGGTTGACCGGGGTGGTCAATTCGGCGGGCCCGGTCACCAGCGGGAACCCGATCGCGGCGTTGACCGTGTAGTCCACGCCGGTGCCGCCGTCGTGGCGCCCCGAGACCTCCACGTGGATCAGGTCGCGCCGCACCTTGAGAAGCTCTTCGTAGGAATGCCACTGGCGCCCAGCGACATTGGTGATGAACACGCCGGCATCGGCGACCAGCCGGGCGACCAGCGCCTGCCCGTCGGCCGAGCGCATGTCCACCGCCAGCGAACGCTTGCCCTTGTTCAGCCCCGCCCAGTAGATGCTGTCCCCGGCTTCGGTCAGCGGCCAGCGGCGGTAGTCGGCGGCCCCACCGACCGGGTCGACGCGCAGCACCTCGGCGCCGAGTTGGGCCAGGGTCATCCCCGCCAGGGGAACCGCGACGAAGCTGGAGATCTCGACAACCCGCACACCGGCCAACGGCCGCGCCGGGTCAGGCGCTGTATCGGTCACCCGATCAAGCTAGCAAGGCCCCGTTCAGACCAGGTCGATCGCTTCGGCGATCGAGGCCAGTACCCGGCTCGGCCGGAACGGGTAGCGCTCCACCTCGTCAGCCGACGTCGATCCGGTGAGCACCAGGATGGTCTCCAGCCCCGCCTCGATACCGGCGACGACGTCGGTGTCCATCCGGTCTCCGACCATCACCGTGGTCTCCGAGTGCGCCTCGATCCGGTTGAGCGCGCTGCGGAACATCATCGGGTTGGGCTTGCCGACGAAATACGGCTCCCGCCCGGTGGCTTTCGTGATCATCGCCGCGACCGATCCGGTGGCCGGCAACGGGCCCTCGGCCGACGGGCCGGTGACGTCGGGGTTGGTGGCGATGAACCGGGCGCCGCCGAGGATCAGTCGCACCGCCTTGGTGATCGCTTCGAACGAGTACGTGCGTGTCTCGCCCAGCACCACGAAGTCCGGGTCGATGTCGGTCATCGTGTACCCCGCCTCGTGTAAGGCCGTGGTCAACCCGGCCTCCCCGATGACGTATGCCGAACCGCCGGGTTGCTGGTCGGCCAGGAAGGTCGCGGTGGCCAGCGCCGAGGTCCAGATCGCCTGCTCGGGTACGACCAATCCAGATCGGGCCAACCGGGCCGCCAGGTCACGCGGAGTGAAGATGGAGTTGTTGGTCAGCACCAGAAACGGCCGCTCCCGTTCGGCGAGTCGCTGCAGGAACTCCGCGGCACCGGGCAGCGCGTGTTCCTCGCGAACCAGGACGCCGTCCATGTCGGTCAACCAGCACTGTGGGGTGGCGCGCATCGACCCAGTGTGGCAGGCGCAGCACCGATCGGGCCAGAGCCGGCGTCACCCGGCCTGGCCGGACCGGCAGACCATCACCGATATCTCGCTGTGCTGCAACAGATTCAGACTGGTCGACCCCAGCAGCGTGCTGGCCAGCGCATTGCGTCCGCGGGTGCCGACGACGACGAGTTGCGCATCGCCGCAGTGGTCGAGCACGGCTTGCGCGGCCGCGCCCTCGGCGACCACGCACTCCACCGCCACGCCCGGATAGCGCTGCACCAACCGGTCGGTCTCGGCGACCAGCAGGGTCCGCTGCGCCGCGGACAGCGAGTCCCGCAGTCCGTCGTCGGCGCGGGCCGCCGGCAGGCGCGTCGACCAGGCCCGCACCGCGCGCAGGCCGACGCCCAGCCGGTCGGCGACGTCGAACGCCGTCGCCAGGGCCGCCGCACCCGACGGGCTCCCGTCGGCGCCGACCACCACCGGCCTGTCGGTCAGCTCCGGCCGATCGCCGCGCCACGACACCACCGGACAGTGCGCCTGAGCGCTCACCGCCAGGGTCGTCGAACCCAACAACAGGACCGATGCGGTGTTGATCTCCTTGCCGCCCAACACGATCAGCCGCGCCTCGCGGCTCATCGTGGTCAGTACCTGGTCGGCGGACTCCCGGTGCGAGGAAGTCGACACCGCCAGTTCCGGGAGATCGGCGCGCACCGCGTCGGTCGCGTCCTTGAGGAAGATCGGCGACGTGTCCGCCTGATACGACATGATCGCGGCCTGGATCGCCGCGGTGGCCTCGGTCAGTCCTCGCCCCAGCCCGACCACGGCGTGCACGATGTGCAGCGGGGCGTGCAGTCGGTCGGCGACCGCCGCCGCCCACCGGGCAGCGGCGATCGCGCGGTCGCTGCCGTCCACCCCGACCACGACCGCACCGGTGTGCTCTGCCATGACACTCTCCTCGGATACTCGGTTCGGCGACGGGGCCGGCGTCAGAACGCCAGACAACAGATCTCGTGGGCCTCGGCGATGGTGTCGCCGAGGGGTCGACCGGTGTCGATGCGGTGCGCCCCTTCCCACACGTGCTCGGTCGCCTCGGCCAGCGCGGCCGCGATGGCCGGTGTGGCATCGGAGGTGGTGTTACGGCGCGCGGCGATGCGCGCCTTGGCCTCCTCCAGCGGCAGCGTGCACGCGAACTCGATGCTCGGACAGTGCATCTCGTCGGCAGTGTCACGAGCCCGCTGCCGATGGCCGGGATCGTGCCACGTCCCGTCGAGGATCACCGTGCGCCCGAGACCGAGCAGACCCGCGGCCCGGTTCAGCACGGCGTCGTAGACCTTCTCGATCTGTTCGGGGCTGTAGAGCCCCGAACTGAAGGCGCCGACCTCTCCGCCGATGACGCCGTCACGTTGCAGGTCCTTGCGCACGTCGTCGGTGGAGATCACCTCGGCCTGCAGATGCTGGGCCAGGCCTCGGGCCAGGGTGGTCTTACCGGTCCCGGGCCCGCCGCCGACCAACACCAGCCGCACCGCGCCGGTGCGCAGGTGATCGAGCGCGATGTCGAGGTGACGCCGAGCCGATTCCGCCGCGTCGGAACGGCCCTGTCCGGCGCGGATGCAGTCGGTCTTGGCGCGCACCACCGCCCGGTAGGCGATGTAGAAGTGGATCAGCGCCGTCGGCGCCGGATCCTGCGCAGCCGCGCGGTAGCGGTCGAGGAACACCTCGGCCAGGTCGCGACGGCCCAGGAACTCCAGGTCCATCGCCAGGAAGGCCGCGTCGTCGATGCCGTCGACGTGGCGCAGCCCCGCGTCGAACTCGAGGCAGTCGAGCAGCACCGGCCCCTCGGGCCGGCAGAAGATGTCGTCGGCGAGCAGATCGGCGTGGCCGTCGACGATGCGGCCTGCCGCGATGCGTTCGGCGAACAAGGCTTCGCGCCCGGCGATGAACTCGCCGGCGAGGCGTTCGACGTGGTCGACCGTCTCCTCGGGCAGCAGAGTCGGGGCGTAGCCGTGCAACTCGACCAGGTTGTCGTGCCAACGCTTGGCGACGGCCGCGGCAGTGGCTCCGGCGTCGACCTCGCTGCCGCGGTCCGCGCCGGCATGGAACCGGGCCAGCAGGTCGGCGACGGCCCGCAGGTCGTCGTCGACGGCCACTCCCTGCCGGCCGCGCGTGCTGAGGCGGTCCTGCTCGGCGTAGCGGCGCATCACGATCACCGGTTCGTCGGCTGCGCCGTCCACACCGGTCAGATGCGCCACCCCGAGATAGGCCTCGGGTGCGAGTCGGCGGTTCAGCGCGACCTCCTGGACGCAGGCCTGTTCCCGCTGCTCCACACTCGAGAAGTCGAGAAAATCCGTGCGGACGGGCTTCTTCACCTTGTACGCCCGATCACCGACGAGCGCGACGATGCCGGTGTGGGTCTCGTGGATCTGGGGGCAGGCATCGGTGGAGTGGTCGCCGTTCATGAGTCCCATGCTGCCCCACACGTCGGCCCCGCGCTGCAGCCCCTGGACCGCCGCAACAGGGACCAACGGCTCTAGTCAGCCGGTCCGGACCGGCAGACGCGCCCACCCCCGCACGCTGGAGGTGCGGGCCCGGCTCGCCTGCTGGTAGTCGACCTCCCAGTCGGTCCAGCGTTTGAGGACCTCCTCGAACGCGACCCGCGCCTCCAGACGCGCCAATGCAGACCCCAGACAGAAATGGATGCCCTGCCCGAAGCTGAGGTGCCCGCCGGTGCGGTGGATGTCGAAGCGGTCCGGATCGACGTAACGGGTGTCGTCGCGGTTGGCCGAGCCGTTGAGCAGCAGCATGAACGAGCCCTCGGCGACGGTGTGGCCGTAGAGCTCGACGTCCCGGGCCACGTAACGTCCCTGCACCGGCGACGGCGGCTCGAAACGCAGGGTCTCCTCGACCGCCGACGGAATCAGCGACGGGTTGTCGACGAGTTCCCGGCGTTGGTCGGGATGGTTGGCCAGCAGCTCCCCCATGAACCCGATCAGCCGGGCCGTCGTCTCGCCGCCGGCGCCGGCGATCATCGCCGTGTAGGCCAGCACCTCGGTGCGGTCGAGTTGCCTGCGGGTGCCGTCGGGCTCCTCGACCTCGGCGTTGAGCAGCTCGGTCATCAGGTCGTCGGACGGATGGGTGGCCCGCCACTCGATGTACTCGGCGAACAACGCCAGCGACTCGGCGAACACCGTCGCGCTGACATCGCCGAGCTCATCGCCTGCCGCGATGTTCTGGTCGGTGCGTTGCCGGATCTGCTCCTGGCCCTCTTCGGGGATACCGAGGAGGTACCCGATCGTGCGCATCGGCATGATCGCGCCCAGGTCGGCGACGAAGTCGAAGCCGTCGCGGCCGACCAGCGGATCCAGGGCGCGCGCACAGAATCCGCGCACCAGGTCCTCCACCGCGAGCATGCGCCGGGGGGTGAAGACCCGCGACAGCAGCCGCCGGTGCAGGTCGTGCAGTGGCGGATCCTCGAACAGCAGGATGCCCGGCGGCACCTCGATACCGTTGAACAGGATGTCGGCGGTGGTGCCCTTCCCCGACCGATAGGTCTCCCAGTCCGGAAGCGCCTTCGCCACATCGTCATACCGGCTCAGTGCGTAGAACCGGTATCGGTCGTTGTAATACAGCGGCGCTTCCTCGCGCATCCGGCGCCACACCGGGTACGGATCGTCATCGATCGCGAAATCATAAGGGTCGTAATAGAGTTCGACGGTGTCGGGTGTTCCCACGATGTTGACCCCTACCTCGGTTGGTTCTCGATGGGCGGCCACAGCTGTTCGGTCGGCCCCTCGGTGACGTACCCGCCGAGCTTGGTGGCCAGATGCGGCGCGAACACCGCGCCGTACATCAGGTGACCGACCACCACCACCGCCGCGATGGACAGCAGCGACGAGCCCAGCTTGCTCGACGACCGCTTGTCCGACCACACCTCGATGACGTTGCGGCCCTGCTCGTCCACGCGTCCGAGCAGATAGGTGAACACCATCATCTGCAGGCCCATCGCGACCGCGTCGTAGACGGGGTACTGGTAGCGGCTGCCCTGGAACAGCGCCAGCCCGTCGATCACGTAGCCGTAGACGAACACCCCGAGGCGCGGCCCGAAGAACCCGTTGAACAACAGCGCCCAGCAGAATCCCACAGCGAAGCCGACCGCCAGCAGCGTCTGCGGGCGCCGCCACCCGAACCGGGCGATCACCTTGCGGCCCAGCGCGGCGCCGATCACCGCGGGCAGCACGAAGTAGGCGATGTACCCGATGGGAACGGCCGAGGGCAGCCCACCGCCCCAGGTCATGTTCATCGGCCACCAGGACGGCATCCGGGGCAGCTCCGGCGGGAACTGGGCGTAGACCGCCCAGTCGTAGGGCGCCTCGATCCACGAGAAGGAGATCGCCGAGATCGACACCAGCAGAAGCGGATGCAGCCGGCCTCGCCGGATGCTCAGGTACACACCGAACGCCAGGAACAGGATCCCGCCGATGTAGGCGAACGACAACCCGGCGATCAGCGCCGGCGACAGCTCATTGTCCACTGTCGCGCGCCTCCGGGTCGAAGTACAACACCAGACCGACGATCAGGACCGCCAACCCGAGCAGCGACCCGATCATGATGAGAGCACCCATACCTGCCCCTTTCCGACTGTTAATAGTGGACACTATTACCAAGGGGTGGTCAAGACCCGACTAGGCTGAAAACCGGTGTCTCAACGAAATTCGTCCGACAAGCGCAACAGCGTCCGCCGCGCTCCCGGGGAGGCGCGTCGCCTGCTGCTCGACGCGGCCCGGGAACGCTTC
This sequence comes from Mycobacterium sp. pV006, assembly GCF_041287115.1. Lineage (NCBI taxonomy): Bacteria > Bacillati > Actinomycetota > Actinomycetes > Mycobacteriales > Mycobacteriaceae > Mycobacterium > Mycobacterium sp. pV006. Next base: position 26,843 of record NZ_JBGGKT010000018.1, read on the forward strand.
GCCCGCAAGGACTATCGCGCGACCCCCACCCGAGAGATCGCCGAGGCGGCCGGCGTCAGCGAGTACCTATTGTTCCGGCACTTCGGGTCCAAGGCCGGCCTGTTCCGCGAAGCGCTCGTCACCCCGTTCACCACCTTCCTCGACGAATTCCTGATGACGTGGCGATCCGTGGTGCCCGAGGAGACCGACGAGGAGGAGCTGACGCGGCAGTTCGTGGGCCGCCTCTACGACGTCCTCGTCGACCACCAGGGCCTGGTGCGCACCCTCGTCGCCGCCGACGGGTGGGAGGACGACGACCTCGAAGCCGCGGGCATCGCCGACATCCGGCGCGCGCTGGGGATGCTCGGCGAGATCAGCGCCGAGGGAATGCGTCTGCGCGGCAAGCAGTCCCGTCAGCCGGACATGCCCGCACAGTCGACCGTAGCGATGATCGTCGGCATGGTGGCGCTGCGGTCGACGTTCTTCGGCGCCAGTCCCCCGCCGCGCGAGGCCATCGTCGACGAACTCGTCCAGGCGGTCCTGCACGGCTTCCTGCACCGCCCTGGTTGAGCGGCGCCTATCCCCCGGGCCCGTTCGGCCACTTCAGCAACGAGCCCGCATCCACGCGGATCTGCTGACCCGTGATGTAGCGGCTGTCGTCGCTGGCCAGGAACACCCCGAGCTTGGCCATGTCCTCGGGTTCGATGTACGGGATGGGCATGGCCTGGAAGATCGAGAACACCGGCTCGGCGTCCTCGCGGGTCGGCGTTTTGCCCTCCATCTTCAGGTCGGGACGGAACACGCCGTACATGCCCTCGTTCTGCAGGAGGTGGGTGTTGCAGTTCGTGGGGTGGATCGCGTTGACCCGGATCATCCGCGGCGCCAGGTGCAGGCTCATCTCTTCGACGTACTCGATGACCACCCGCTTGCTCCAGCCGTAGCCGGCGCCGCCTGGACCCATGTCGGGACTGGTGGTGGTGCCGCGGATCATGCCGGCCGTGGAACCGGTGACGATGATCGACGCCCCGTCGGGCAGGTGCGGAATCGCCACGGCCACCGTGTTCATCACCCCCAGCAGATCCACGTCGGTCGCATCGACGAAGCCCATCGGGTCGGGGTCGCCCATAGCCATCGGCAGGATGCCCGCGTTGGCGACGACGATGTCGAGCCGGCCCAGATCCGCCACCCCGGCCTCGACGGCTTCACGCAGTTCGTGGCGCTCGCGCACGTCGGCCACCCGGGCCACCACCCGGCGGCCGATCTCCTTGATGCTGCGCTCGGTTTCGGCGAGGTCGTCGGGCGTGGCCAACGGGTAGGGGTTGCTCGGGATGTCCCGGCAGATGTCGACGGCGATGATGTCGGCACCCTCGCGGGCCATGGCGACCGCGTGCGCCCGCCCCTGTCCGCGCGCGGCGCCGGTGATGAAGGCGACCTTGCCCTCGAGTTTTCCCGTCATGTGTGCTCCTCGGGGTGGGTTCGCGCTAGGGCGCGGGTTTGAATTCGATGTGCAGTTCGGCCAGCCCGCGCATGATGAACGTCGGCTCGTAGCTGTAGCGGCGGGCCTCGATCGGACCGTGGTGGGCTTCGGAGATCGTCACATCCGACATCCGGTCCAGGATGCGGTTCAGTGAGATTCGGCCCTCGGCGCGCGCCAGGGGTGCTCCGGGACAGGAGTGCACCCCGCGGATGAAGGCGATCTGTTCGCGGACGTTGGGTCGGTCGGGCTGGAACTCGTCGGGCTCGGGGAACTTCCGCGCGTCGCGGTTGCACGCTCCCGGCAGCACCATCACGGTGGTGCCTGCAGGCACCTCGACGTCGCCGATCGCGGTGGTGCGTCGGGCCATCCGGAAGTGCGACTTGACCGGGCTCTCCATCCGCAGCGTCTCCTCCAGGAACGACGGGATCTTGCCGCGGTCATCGCGCAGCATGGTCTCGAACCCGGGGTTGTCGCCCATGAACCGCACCGCCGAACTCACCAGCTTGGTGGTCGTCTCGGTGCCTGCGGCGAACAGGAACGTCGACAGGTTCATCACGTCTTCGATGTCGGGCGTGGAACCGTCCTCGTATTTCGCCTGCGCCAGCTCGGTCAGGACGTCCTCGCGCGGGGTGCGCCGGCGGTCCTCGATGTAGGCGTGGAACTTGTCGTTGAGCCACTGCAGGGGGTTGTGTGTGGTCGGCGCCTCCTTGCCCAGTTCGCCGACCGTCTCCAGCGCGAACGCCGCTTTGAACTCCTCGTGGTCCTCGGCCGGCACCCCGAGCAGATCGGCGATCACCAACAGCGAGAACGGTTTTGCGTAGTCGGCCAGGAACTCGGCGTGGCCGCGGTCGACGAATGTGTCGAGCTGCTGGTCGGCCAGGCGCCACATGAAGTCCTCGTTCTCCTTGAGGCGCTTCGGGGTGATCAGCTTGTTCATCAGGCCGCGCGTGCGCGTGTGCAGCGGCGGATCCTGGGAGGTGATGTGCTCCGACATCGGCACCGCGGCCCGGTGTTGCTCGATCAGGTCCGACACGTCGTCGGACTCACCGGGGCCGAACGGCATTCCGGAGAACGGTCCGGCCACCGAGTTACACGAGGAGAAGTCCGGGTTCTTGTAGACCGACAGCGCCTCCTCGTAGCCGGTGACGACCATGACGTTGAACGGGGTCGCCTGCGTCACCGGGCATTTGGACCGCAGGTGATCGAAGTACGGATACGGGTCGGGCACCAGCGACTCGTCGGTGAAGTAGTCGATGGTGTCGAACGCGGCTTGCTCGGTCACGCAGGGCTCCTGGCGGGGTCGAAGAGGACGGGCAGCGATGTCGGTGAGCGGAAGACCTGCCCGCGGATGTGCGGGTCGCCACCGTCGGGGTCCAGGCGCAGGTTCGGCAGCCGGTCCAGCAGCAGGTTCACCGCGGTGCGCATCTCCAGGCGGGCCAGGTGCATTCCCAGACACACGTGCACGCCGTGCCCCCACCCGAGGTTGGACTTCGGGGTACGGAAGATGTCGAACCGGTCCGGGTCGGCGTAGCGGTCGTCCTGACGGTTGGCGGCGCCGAGCATCGGCATGACCGTGGCGCCGGCCGGGATCGCCACCCCGCCCAGCTCGGTGTCGCGGGTCGCGACGCGCGTGATCGTCAGCAGCGGCGATTCCCAGCGCACGGCCTCTTCGATCGCCTGTGGGATCAGGGACCGGTCGGCGCGGACCGCCTCGAGCTGGGCAGGGTCCGACAGCAACGCGAACAGCAGACTGCCCAGCGAGCGGTAGGTCGTCTCGACCCCGGCGGGCAGCAGCAGCCGCAGGAACGAGTAGATCTCCTCGTCTTCGAGCTTGTTGCCGTCGATCTCGGCCGCTGCCAGCGCGCTGATCAGATCCTCGCGTGGTTCTTCGCGCCGCGCGGCCAGGATCGGCGCGAAGTAGTCACACAGCGCCGCCGACGCTGCGAGTCCGCGTTCGGGGTTCATCAGCCAGCTCAGCAGCGAGATCGACCAGCGCTGGAACTGCGGATAATCCTCCTCGGGCAGACCGAGCAGCCCCGCGATGATCTGGCTGGGATAGTCGAAGGTGAAATCCTTGACCAGATCGGCTTTTCCGTGCGGTGCGAACCGGTCGATCAGGGTGTTGGCGACGCGGCCCACCAGTTCGTTCTCCCAGCGCGCCAGGGCTTTCTGGGTGAACGCCTTCTGCACCAGCGCCCGCAGCCGCCCGTGCACGGGTTCGTCCATACCGAGCATCACCCGCTCGCCGAGTACGGGGCCGAACGCGGCGATGACGCTCGACGACGAGAAGGTCTCGTTGTCACGCAGCATCTGCTGGATGTCCTCGTGGCGGTAGACGATGAACATCGGAAGGGACTTCTCGTGCGGCAGTGCCCCGGAGGTCTCCAGCCGCTGCACGGGTTCCTCACGGCGCAGGCGCGCCAACTCCGTGTACGGGTCGCGGACGTCCCCGGAGATGGCGTCGTCGAAAGAGCCGAAATCCTCGAGATCATCGAATAACTGGGACAAAGCTTCCTCCTCGGCCGAGACGTTCTACTGCGCCGGGTAGGCGACGGACTTGACTTCGGTGTACTGACTGAAGCCCACGACGCCGTTCTGTCGACCGACACCGCTTTCCTTGTAGCCACCGAACGGCGTGTCGGCGCCGTATCCGGCGGTGCCGTTGAGGCCGATGAATCCGGCGCGCAGTCGCCGGGCCACGGCCAGCGACCGCTCCAGCGAGCCGGACGCCACGTTGCCGGCCAGGCCGTACACGCTGTCGTTGGCGATGCGCACCGCGTCGTCCTCGTCCTCGTAGGCGATGACGGCCAGGACGGGACCGAAGATCTCCTCCTGGGCGATGGTCATCGAGTTGTCGACGTCGGTGAACAACGTGGGATTCACCCAGAAACCCTTGTCGAACTGCGGCGGCGCCTCGGTGCTACCGACCAGCAGCGTCGCGCCCTCGTCGACACCCTGCCGGATGTAGCCGAGGATGCGGGACTGCTGCCGCGCGGAGATCACCGGTCCGCACAGGGTGCCGGGATCCTGGGGGTCGCCGGCGGCGATGTTCTCGTAGATGCCCTGCAGGATCGCCACCCCCTCGTCATAGCGCGACCGGGGCAACAACATTCGGGTCGGCGCCGCACAGCCCTGTCCGGCGTGCATGAGCGGCCCGATCCCCATTAAACATGCGGAGTTGAACGCTGTGTCATCCAAGTCGTCGAGCACGATGGTCGCCGATTTCCCGCCGAGTTCGAGGAAGAGGCGCTTCATGGTGGCCGCGCCCTTCTCCATGATCCGTTTACCGACCGCCGTCGAGCCGGTGAACGAGATCATGTCGACCTTCGGCGAGATCGTCAGTTCCTCACCGACCAGGTGATCGGAGGCGGTCACCACGTTGACGACACCGGCCGGGATGTCGGTGTGTTCGGCGATGAGCCGTCCCAGCCGGGTCGCGTTGAACGGGGTGTCCGGTGCTGGTTTGAGGACGACGGTGTTGCCGGCGGCGAGCGCCTGTCCGAGCTTGTTGATGCTGACCTCGAACGGGAAGTTCCACGGGACGATGGCGCCGACCACACCCACGGGTTCGTGCCACACCTTGCGGGTGGTGTTCACCCCTGTCACCGACACCATGGCGTCACCGAGGTCGGTCTCCCATTCGAAGCTGTCGATCAGCCGCGCCGGGTAGCGCAACCCGTCTTCCAGCGGGGCGTCCAACTGCGGCCCGTGGGTCACCGTGCGCGGCGCACCGACCTCCCGGATCAGTTCCTCACGCAAGTCCTCTTTTTCGGCCTCGATGGCGTCGTGCAGTTGCAGCAGGCAGCGCTTGCGCAGTTCGCGGTCGGTCGACCAGCCGGTGTCGTCGAACGCGCGCCGCGCGGCGTCGATGGCGCGCCTCATGTCGGCCGGCGAGGCATCGGTGACCTCGCCGAGCACCTCCTCGGTCGCAGGGTTGATGTTGGCGAAGCTTCCGGCCTGACCGTCGACGAGTTTGCCGTCGATCAGCATCCGCGATTCGAACGCGTGCTCAGTCATCGGCGTCCCCGGGTGCGCACTTGCCCTCGCCGGGTGGTGGGGGCACGACGTCGGGCCGCCCGTCGGGCAGCCCGCTCTGCCAGGTCGCCCACTTGCCCACCGAGAACGGCCCCACGGCCCCCTCCTTCTCGAAATACCCCTGGGGGTCATAGACTTTGGCTTCGGGGTAGGGCCACGGGCAGGCGACGGCGGTGGCCAGTCCGCTGGCCTTGATCGCGGCGAACCACGAGCCGTAGGCGAAGTACGCGACGTTGATGATGATGAACATGACCACGAACGTGCCCAGCACCGGCTTCTTCGGGAACAGCCGGGCCCGGGCGGCGAGCTTCTCGGCGACCGATTTCCCGGTGTCGTCGCGGTAACACAGCACCGCGGCCGGCACCATCACGAAGGTCACCGCGAGCGACTCCCAGATCAGTGGGAACTGGAAAGTGGTGCCCGGGAACAAGGTTCCGAACGGGATGGCCTGGGAGTAGATGTACAGTCCGGTCCGCACCAGACTGACCTCGAGGATGGCGTCGAAGATGAAACCGATCACCAGGGTGATCGAGCCCAGGCTGATCAGCGGGTGCCGTGACACGAACGCCGTGGGGCCGTGCTTGGCCTGCAGCTTGCGCAGCAGCCAGATGGCCGGGAAGAACGGGGCGAAGTAGAACGCGACGTAACCGAACACGATGAACGGTTCGACCGTCGGGGACAGCATGATCAGCGGCCAGTTCTCCGGCCAGTGGATCAGCTCGGGGTTGTACACCGCGAACGGCGCCCAGTTCATGATCGGGTCCTGCCACACGATCAGCGTCGTGCACAGGAACATCAACATGATCGGGCTGCCGGGGTCGCGCCGCCATCCGCGGACGAAGATCACCACGAGGACCACGAGCAGGATGACGGTGCCGATCTGGTGCACCCACAGCCAGCCGTCCCAGCCGAACAGGAACTCCACGGGCCGGGGCCTGCCCTCGACGTTCGGGTTGGCCACGCGCGGGTCGAGATCGGTGCGGGCGAAGGCGGCGAACAGGCTGAAGAACGCCAGCAGGGCGAACGCGGAGATCCACCGCCCCCAGTTGACGCCTCTGCGTCCCGGCGCCTTGTCCGGCGCCGTGCTCGGTCGCGCGGTGCGCGGGGCCTCCTCGGTGGTCATATGGCTTCCTCTCCGAAGCGGTCGACCAGGTGGGAGTTGACGCCGTCGGCGTCGAGGGTCCGCGCCACCAGATACCCGGCGCCCATCCACGCACGCCGCGTCCACTTGCCGAAGGACACCCGGGTTCCCGGCGCGCCGGAGGCCGCGGGCATCATCTTGACGCGCTCGAGTGCCTCTTTGACCCCGCGCGGACTCAGCGGGTGTGCATCGCTGAACGCCCGCACGAGGGTGGCGGCCACGTCGTGGTTGACCACCGAGACGCAGTATTCGGGACGGCTGCCCGCGTAGCGCTGGGCGTACCGGTCGAGCCAGGCCTGTCCGACCTTGTTGCCCTCGTCGTACTGGTCGACGCCGATCCAGCCGAGGAACGCGTTCCACATGACCGGGTTGACCCATGCGTTCTGGAAGGCCGTGGTGGTGAAGCGCGGCGGATCCCAGTCGACGGCTTCCAGCGCCGGGTTGATGAACACCACACCGAATCCGAATCCGAGGTGCACGATGGCTTCGGCCTTGGCCTCGTGCAGGGCGCGTACCGCGCCGTTGATGTCCTGGGCGGTCTGGGCGACGGCAGCCTCGGCGACGATGCGGATTCCCTTGCGAGCCGCAGCACTTCGCAGGTTCCGCAGATAGCTCTCACCGATCAGACTGCGCTCCATCAGCACCCCGATCTCGGTGAGACCACGCTTGGCGATCAGGTCGATCAAGAAGATCGGCTCGTCGGTCATCGAGCCCTGCGGGAACGCGAACGTCCACTCCCCCAACCAGTCGTCGGTGCCGGTGACGCTGATGGCCGGCACCTTGAACCGTTCCTCGATCGCTTCCCGCAGCGGCACGCAGTTGTCGGTGATGTTGGGGCCGAAGACCACCAGTGCGCCTTCGTCGACCAGTTCGCCGTAGGCGTCGATGACCGCTTTGACCGAGCCTTTCGGCAGGCCCTCGACTTCGCGGTAGATCATCTGCACCGGTCGGTCCATCACGCCGTCGGCCACCGCTTCCTCGAAGACGAGATCGAAGGTCTGGGTGAACGAAGCCCGCAGCTCCTCGGGGAACCCCGGGGGGAGCGTGAAGTCCATCAGATAACCGACCTTGATGGGTTCTGCGGTGCTTTCGTAGGACATCCGACCTCCAACATGCGCCCGCGGCATCGTCGCGGCACGCAGCGACCTAATATTTGTTCAGACACTAAACGCGGCAGCCCGCAGCGTCAATCACCGGCCGACGGTCCCCCGAGGTACATGTCGATCAGTTCATGCAGGCCACGGCTGACTGCGACGTCGTCGGTGAGCGGACCGGCGATGGCGACCCGAGCCGCGACCGCCACGGGCAGCCCCTCGGCGATCAGGCGCGCCGCCGCGATCAGCACCCGCGTCGAAGCGACCTCGCGCAGCCCGCCGGTCTCCAGGCGGCGGATCGCCTGGCCGAACCGCACCAGCTCCGCGGCGGTCTCGGTGTCCACCCCTGCCTCGTGGGCAATGATGTGTTCTTCGACTTCCGGTGCCGGGAAACCGAATTCGATGGCCACCATGCGCTGGCGCGTGGAGTCCTTGAGGTCTTTGAGCACGCTCTGGTACCCCGGGTTGTACGACACCACCAGACCGAAACCCGGGGCCGCGTCGAGCGTGATACCTAGGCGTTCGATGGGCAACTGCCGTCGGTAGTCGGCCAGGGGATGCAACACCACCGTCGTGTCCTGACGGGCTTCGACGACCTCGTCGAGATAGCAGATCGCGCCCTCCCGGACTGCGCGGGTCAATGGACCGTCGACCCAGACCGTCTCGTCTCCCCGCAGCAGGTACCGGCCGACCAGATCGGCCGTGGTGAGGTCGTCGTGGCACGCGACGGTGATCAACGGACGTCCGAGGTCGTGCGCCATGGCCTCGACGAATCGGGTCTTGCCGCACCCGGTGGGGCCCTTCAGGACGATCGACAGACCCTGCCGGTACGCGGCCTTGAAGACCGTCTCCTCGTTGCCCACCGGGGTGTAGTACGGACGCTGACCGGCGGCCGGCGAAGCTGTCCCGTTCTTCTGCGCGATCCCGGATTCGATCGTCATCCCCACACCCTTCCCTGCGCACGACGGCGTGCGCTTTCGGAGCCTAACGCGGAACAGATGTTTGTTTCAAGAGCGTTCGAGAATTGGATCCGGACCGATGACTAGGACCCAACGGCATTCTGCCGGTTGACTTCCCGCCGATTGACGTCCGTCACGAGACCCGGCGGCGAACCTCGGCAGACCGCACGGCCGAGCGGAACATGGGACCGATGACCCCTGCCAGTTGGTCCGGTGAGGAGATCGTCGCGTGTGCCGCGCTACCGAACACCCGGCGCAGTGCCTCGACCTCCGTACTGGCCCCGATCGTCAGGCAGACGCACCCGGTCCCCCGGCGGCGGGCTTCGGTCAGGGCGCGGCGCGCGTCGGCGGCCCCGTAGGCGCGCTCGTAGCCGTGGTCGTAGGCCAGCCCGTCGCTGATCACCACCAGTAGTCGCCGCGAGGTCCCGCCGCGACTCTCCAGCACGGACGAGCCGTGCCTGATGGCCGCACCCAGCCGGGAGTAGGCACCCGGTTCGAGGCTGTTCAACCGCCGGATGATCTGGGCGTCGAGGTGTTCGTCGAACCGCTTGACCGGCACCATGCTCACCGCCGACCGGCCCTGTGAGTAGTACGCATACAGCGACACCCGGTCACCGAGGTCGTGCAGGGCCGTCATCAGATGGGCGACCGCGGTGCGTTGCTGCTGATGCACCGTACGGCCGACCGTTCCCGGTTCGGCGGTCGATCCCGACACGTCGAGCAGAAGCAGCACCGACAAGTCGCGCCGCCGACGCAGACTGTCCAGGTACACGGCCTCGTCGGGCACCACCCCCGCGCGGATCTCGACACGCGCCTCCAGCGCCGCATCGATGTCGATGTCGTCGCCCTGGGTTTGCCGGGGCCGGCGCTGCAGCCCCACGCCCAGGCGCGCCAACGGTCGCCGCACGCTGATCGCGTCCTCGATCTGCTGGGTGGCGTTGGCCGCGATCTCGGGATCGACCTCGCGGACGGTGCACCAATCCGGTCGGTAGGTGCGCTTCTCGGCGTTCCACTCCGGGTACCTCAGGCCCTCGGTCTTGACGTCGACGATGTCCTCGGACGCGACCGCCGCCAGTGACGACACCGCGTGCAGACCACGGGTGGTCGAACTCGTGCGGTGCGTAGGGGAATCCGCCCCCGGCGGCCCGCTGCCGCTACCACCGGTCTTGCGTGCCGAAGACAGCAGCTTCTTGAGCCACTTGCCCAGCGCCCCACCGCCTCCCACCGGGCTGGAGAACAGGTCGGGGTCATCGGAATCGTCGACGTCGTCCTCGTCGAGTTCTTCGAGATCCCGGCTTACGTCGCGCCGCGGCACGTGGGCGACGGCTTCCCGGTCGGTCTGCTTGGCGGCGGCCGCGTGGACCGCGAGGACCTTCTTCGGTAGCAACGTCCCGAAATTCGGCGGAGGGTCACCCACGGATCTGTCCGACTTCGCGATCGTCAGCGAGTCCTGCGCCGACTCACTGAGGCGACCGAGTCGCCGGTCGGCACTCCCCGCCAGCGCCGCGGGAAGCAGGGCTTCGTTGACCAGCAGGGCCCGTCGCCCCTCGACGGCGAGGTAGCGCTGCGCCCACCGCCGGTGACGCACCAACGGGCCCAGGATCTCCGGGGTCAGGCTGCCCGCCGCGATCAGCGACGCCTGCACCGCCACGGCTTCGGTCCTGGCCCGCGGCGACGCGGACGGGTCGACGAACACCGTCTGGCCATCGGTCCAGGCCGGCTTTCCCGGATCGGCGGCATCCACAGCCACCGCCCGTCCGGCCAGTGCCGACGCCAGCAGCGCCAGCCCGGGAAACCGGTCGGCGACCTCACCAGTGGACACCTCTGGCACCTCCACCCGCGGTCCGTTGACCAAATATCTGTTCCACCGTAGAGTCCGGCTTGCCGCCAGTCAACGAACCACAGAGCTTGCAGGGCGGGGAATCCGCCGCCGATGACGAACAGGACCAAGATGATCGACTTCACCGGTCAGGTGGCCGTCGTCACCGGCGCGGGTCGTGGACTGGGCAGGCTCTACGCGTTGGATCTGGCGCGCCGCGGCGCGGCGGTGGTGGTCAACGATGTCGGCTCCACCATGGGTGGCGACGGCGAGGACGCTGCGGTGGCCGACGGGGTGGTCGAGGAGATCCTGCGCGCAGGCGGGCGTGCGGTGGCATCACACGATTCCGTCGACACCGCCGAGGGCGGTCGGGCGATCGTCGAAACGGCCGTCGACACCTTCGGCCGCCTCGATGCCGTGATCAGCAATGCGGGCATCTTCAACAGCATCCCGTTCGAGCACATCGACTCCGAGGACTGGCGGCGCATGCTGCGCGTGCATCTCGACGGGGGGCTTCTACCTGAGTCAACCCGCCTACCGGGTGATGATGGCCCAGGGGTACGGCAGGATCGTGTTCATCTCGTCGTCGGCCGGCAACTTCGGGCAGCCGTTCGAGGCACACTACGCGGCGGCCAAGACCGGGCTGGTCGGCCTGTCGAACGTCATCGCGATCGAAGGTGCGGCGCACGGGATCACCTCGAACACCGTTCTGCCGACCGGGTTCTCCCGCATGGTCAGCGAGACGGTGGGCGACGAGAAGTTCCTCACCGAGTCCGGCTTCATGCGCGCGATCCGTCCCGAACTCGTCGTTCCCCTCGTCACCTTCCTGGCGAGCAGAGACTGCACGTTCACCCACCACAACTACTCCGCGTGCGCCGGTCGCTACGCCCGGGTCTTCACCGGACTGGGTCACGGATGGCTGGCCGAGGACGACACCGCGCCCACCGCCGAGGACATCGAGGCACACCTGAGCCAGATCTCGTCGACCGAGAACTTCACCGTGCCGGAATCGATCGTGGACGAGGTGTTGCAGTTGTGCGAGCGACGGGGCATCAACGCGATGCCCGACAACGCCGACGTCGCTTTCCCTGCGGCCGGAGATCGGACGTGACCGCATCCGGTGACCGTGCCGGTAGGATCGGTCACCGGCCCGTGACGGCACTGACCCAGAAGGAGCGTTGACGATGGCAGCGGATGCCGCGGGACGCAACGCCAAACGCGCCGCACGCACAGTCAAGACCGTGCGGCGCTCCTCCAGACTCGCGGCCGTCGCCGACCCCCCGTCGGCCGACCTGAGTCGTCGGGCCGAGATCCTCAAGACCGCCAACACCGTCATCGCGTCCACCGGACTGCGCAGCTCGCTTCAGCAGATCGCCGATGCCGCAGGTATTCTCGCCGGCAGCCTGTATCACCATTTCGAGTCCAAAGAGGCCATCCTCGTCGAACTGATCCGGCTGTATCACGCCGACCTCGACCGCATCGGCGACGAGGCGCTGCAGCGACTCGACGCACCGGACCCCGAACCGGTCGCCGACCAGATCACCGCGCTGGCGTGTGCGATCGCCCGATGCGCCGTCGAGCATCGGGCGGCGCTGCAGATGTCGTTCTACGAGGGGCCCAGCAACGATCCCGAGCTGGTCGAGCTGACCTCGCGGCAGCCCACCAAGATCCAGGCGGCGATGCTGCAGGCGTTGCGCGCGGGTCGCTGGAGCGGCGAGATCCGCGCCGACGTCGACCTCCCCACGCTGGCAGACCGGTTGTGCCAGAGCGCATTGCACGTCGGTCTGGACGTGATCCGACACAAGGCGCGCACCGACGATCTGGCCCGGCTGAAGTGCCGGGTCGCGCTGCAGGGTCTGGCCACCACCGCGCCGTCCGACGCCGACCTCGACGGTTCGGCCGCTTTCACCGCCGCGCAGTCGGTCATCGCCAGCTGGGACGAGGACGGCGACGACGTCGACCTGAAGGTCGCCCACCTGCGCGCCGTGGCCCGTTCGGAGTTCGGCCGGCGCGGTTACGAGATGACCACCATCCGCGACATCGCGTCGGCCGCGGGACTGGGCACCGGCACGGTGTACCGGATCATCGGCTCCAAGGACGAGTTGCTGATGTCGATCATGCTCGAGTTCGGCCGCAAGGTCGGCGGCGGCTGGCCGGCGATCGTGCGGACCGACTCCACGGCGGTGGAGAAACTGGATGCCCTGAGCTGGCTGAACATCAACGCGCTCGACCAGTTCCCGGACGAGTTCCGGATCCAGCTGGCGTGGTTGCGCCATTCACCGCCGGACTCGGCCAATCCGGCCTGGTCCTTTGCCACCCGCATCCGTCAGATGAAAACGCTGCTGTCCGAAGGCATCAAGGCCGGCGACATCTCCATCGCCAGTCCGACAGCCGACATGTTGGCGCGCTGCATCATCGGCGAGCAGTGGATCCCCGAGAACATCCTGCAGCAGGTCGGCGCCCGCAACGCCCTGATCCTGGCGCGCGACACGATCTTACGAGGCGTGGCGGTGCGCTCAGGCTGACAAGTGGTCGCGCGCCGACGCGGTCCTCAGCGCGCCGAACCTCGGGATCCCCATCATCACCCGGATCATGTGATGCAGCACCGACGGTGGCAGCATCCGACTGGCCAGCATCAGCATCCGCGCGTCCGGCCCGACCGCCCGCCGGTCGAAGGGCTTGCGCGACTGCAGCGCGAGAGTCAGTCCCGCCGCGAACGTCTGCGGTGAGCGCGCGGCATACCGCATGGCCGCGCGGCCCCGGCGATCCATCGTGCGGTGGTGGCGGGCATAAGGACCGTCGAGGTCCCGGCAGTCGGTGGTGCCGGCGTCGGTGATGATCTCGGTGTCATAGGTTCCGGTGACCAGGACGCTCACGCCGATACCGAACGACGCGACCTCGCCGGCCATCGATTCACCCCACCGCTCCAACGCCCCCTTGACCGCCGAATACGGTGCGGTGGCCGGCATTCCGCGTACCCCGCCCTGACTCGAGACCAGCACGATCCGGCCCCGGCCGGCGGCACGCATCGACGGCAGCAGTTCCCTGGTCAGCGCGACCGGCCCGAACAGGTTGGTCGCGAACATCCGCTCCCACAACGAGACCGGGGTCTCTTCGACCATCCCTGCCGCCGAGATGCCGGCGTTGTGCACCAGAGCGTACGGTGCACCGACGGCGTTCTGGATCTCGTGGGCGGCCGTGGTGATCGAACCCGCGTCGGTCAGGTCCAACTGCACCCCGATCAACCGGCGATCCCCCTCCCCCGCGCCGGTGACCTCGCGCAGTCGCGCCAGACCCTCGTCCACCGAGCGCATGGCCGCCACGACGGTCCACCCTGCGCGGTACAGGTGCGCTGCTGAGGCCAGCCCCAGCCCGCGGGAGGCTCCGGTGATCACCACTGATCGCGGTTGGTCGGACATTCGTTCCCTTCCGGGTCTCGATTCGTGCTGCGGTATCAGGTGAAGGCGTAGCGAGGCAGGGTGTTCGGCAGGTCCAGGGAGCTGAGCAGCCCGGGGGGTGCGGCGACGACGAACGGGATGGCGTTGACCACGCGCATCGCGGTGGCGGTCATGGCGGCCCGCCCGGCGCCGTGGCCCTCGGCATCCCCGAGGGTCATCCAGCAGTGCACGTCGGGTTCGCCGTCGATGTCCACCCGGTAGGTGGCGTCACAGTCCGAGGCCGGCCAGTCCGGTGCGACGTCGCGCGCCATCCGGATGATGTGCTCGACGACGATGGCTTCCCGGCCGTCGACCACCCCTGCGGCCCGTGTGCGCACCGCGCCGCAGGTGCCCGCCGGGACGGTCCCGAAAGCCACCGTCAGGTCCCGGTCGGTGATCCGGCGGTCCAGGCTGCCGCGCACCTCCGCAACCTCCACTCCGAGCGCCTCGGCCATCAACTCGATCGGCGCCCGCCAGGCCATCTCGATGAAGCCGGGAGTGGCAAGCAACGGCTGGAAGTCCAACGGCCGCGCGAAGCCCATCGCATCGGTCATCACGTCGGCCACCGGGTAGTGGTCGTTCAGGGCGACCTCGGTGACCGTCACCGCGGTGATGGTCTTCGACACTGTGGTCAACAGCAGTGCCAGCTGATCGGATCCGAAGCCGGGAAAGATGCCGGAGGCGTACAACGACGCGCCCCCGGATTGCGCGGCGGCCGAGAGCTGTTCGCGCATCTCCGGAGAATAGAAGGACGGTGGATGGACCAGCGTGGTCGAGGAGGTGGTGACCACGTTGATGCCGGCGTCCAGCAGGCGCACATAGTCGGGCACCGCGGCGGCGTCACGCTCAGGTCCGCTGGCGGTGTACACCACGCAGTCCGGCCGCAGTGCGATCAGCGCGTCGGCGTCCGACGTGGCGGTGATACCGAGCGGTTCGCGGCCGCACAGCGTGCCGGCATCCTGACCGACCTTGTCGGGCGAGTGCACCCACACCCCGACCAGTTCGAGATCGGGCCGGCGGGCGATGGCGTCGATCGCGTGGCTTCCGACACCGCCGGTCGCCCACACCACCGTGCGCAGCGGAGTCTGCGTATCAGCCACGTCCACCTTCTTTTTCGTCTCTTCACGTTCGATCCGCCGGCACGGACCGACCGCTGACAACCTAACCTAATTTTTGTTTCGCTATCCGGCTTTCCGGTCTTGACCGTGTCGGCACGCGACTGTTAGCTTTCCGGAGCAAACGTTAGGTTCTACCTCGCGCATGATCCGAGGATTCGTGATGACGCACCCGAGCACGGCCGGCACCACCGGCACCGCCGGCGTCGACGCATCGTCTCGTCTGTGCAGCCTCACCGGCATCCCGCCGCCGCGCTGACCTGAATTCAACGATCACGTTTCTTCGACTGTGCCGTCGACTGTTCGGCGCCTCTCCACGGCCCCGCTGGGCCCTTCCTTCCCAAAAACGGGAGACTCGTTGACTGCAGGGACACCGCCCACGCACTTCGTGGTGCGCGCATGAGAGCGTCGTTGCTGCGGCCGCTGGTCGGTCTCGTCTCGCTGGCGGCGGCGGTCGGGGTCACCGGAATCGCAGCAGCCCTGTTCCAGGATGAATTCTCCGATTCCATTGCGCTCACCGTGATCTCACCGCGGGCGGGGCTGGTCATGAACCCCGATGCGAAGGTGCAACTTCACGGTGTCGCGATCGGCAAGGTCGAGTCGATCGATCATCTCGACAACGGCATGGCGGCGCTGCATCTGGCCATCGAGCCGTCCCGGCAGGACATCGTTTCCGAAGATGTCCGGGTCGACATCGCCTCGACGACAGTATTCGGGGCCAAGGTCGTCCGGCTGGTGCCGCCGCCGAACGCCTCGGCCGCCCCGATCCGGGCGGGTCAGGTCCTCCCCGCTGATCGGGTCATGCTCGAGGTCAACACGTTGTTCGAGCAGCTGGTGTCCGTGCTCTCGACGATCGAACCCGAGAAGCTCAACCAGACCCTCGGCGCCATCGCCGACGCCATGCGCGGGCGGGGCGAGATGGTCGGCCGGAGCCTGTCGGACCTCAACTCCGCTCTGGCACGGATCAACCCGAGCCTCGAGGCGCTGCGTCAGGACCTGCGGGCGGCGCCGACGGTGTTCTCCGCCTACGCCGACGCTGCACCCGATCTGCTGTCGCTCGTCGCCGATGCGACCCGGATCGGCGCCACGCTCGTCGACACCGGAACAGATCTGGATGCCCTGCTGGTCAGCGCTGTCGGCCTCGGTGATCTCGGCACCCGGGTCCTCGACGACAATGTGAGTCCGCTGGCCGAGGTGCTGCGACTGCTGGCGCCGGTCACCGAGACGGTCGCCGATTACCATCCCGCACTGACCTGTGGGCTCGGCTCGTTGACCGTGATGGCGAACAACCCGCCACTGGACGTCCCCGGAGTCGAGGTGCTCGCCGGCTTCTTCTGGGGCCAAGACCGCTACCGCTACCCCGCCGATCTGCCGAAGGTGGCCGCCTCCGGTGGCCCGCAATGCACGGATCTGCCGAAGATCCCCTACGGCAAGGCCCCACCGTTCGTCATCGCCGATACCGGCGCCAACCCGTGGAAGTACGGCAACCGCGGCCCGATCGTGAACTCCGACCTGCTCAAGCAGATCATGTTCGGACCGATCGACGGTCCTCCACGCAACAGCGCGCAGATCGGACAGCCCGGATGATCGGTTCCCGGCGGGTGCCGGTCAAGTTCGCCGTCTTCGTCATGACGATGTCGGTGCTGACCGCATGTCTGTTCGCGGTGTTCGGACAGTACCGATCCGGTCCGACACACTCGTATTCTGCTGTCTTCACCGATGTTTCGAACCTCCGCGCAGGCGAGTCGGTCCGATTCGCCGGGGTGCGGATCGGTGCGGTCCAAGACCTGGTCATGCAGCCCGACAGGACGGTGGTGGTGACCTTCGACGCCGATCGGCGGGTGGCGTTGACCGTCGGCACGCGGGCGATCGTGCGCTACCTGAACCTGGTCGGCGACCGGTTCCTCGAGCTGGTCGACGACACCGGCTCCACGGAGATCCTGCCGGCCGGCGCCCAGATCCCCGCCGAACGTACCGCCCCGGCGCTGGACCTCGACCTGCTGCTCGGCGGACTCGAACCCGTCCTGAAGGGACTCGACGCCGACGCGGTGAACGCACTGAGCGCCTCTCTCATCCAGATCGTGCAGGGCCAGGGCGGCACCCTGGAATCGTTGCTGGCACGGACGTCGTCGTTCTCGCAGGCATTGGCCGACAAGAACCAGACCATCGAAGACCTGATCGAGAACCTGCAGAGCACGCTGTCGACCCTGGCCGGTCAGCGCGATCAGTTCTCCACCGCGGTGCAGCGACTGCAGCAGTTGGTGTCCGAGCTGGCGGTCGAGCGCGAACCGATCGGCTCGGCGATCGACGCGCTCGCCGACGGCACCGCCGCCCTGACCGACCTGCTCGTCGAGACCAGGACACCGCTGGCCGAATCCGTCGACGAGTTGCACCGGCTGGCACCCAACATCGAGAGCAAGCTCGACCGGGTCGAAACGGCCATCGCCAAAGCACCGGAGAACTTCCGGAAACTCGTGCGTATCGGCGCCTACGGCAGTTTCGTCAACTACTACATCTGCTCGCTGGGCGTGCGCGTCACCGACCTGGAGGGGCGCACCGCCTCGTTCCCGGTGTTCCGCCAGGACAACGGAAGGTGTGCAGAGAACTGATGCTCAGATACCGGCGCACCGGCATCGCCCGCTCGGGGTTCATCGGGACGGCGCTCATCGTGCTGGTGATCGCCGTCGGCCTCGCGCCGGAACGGATCACCGCGTGGGCCACCTCGATCCGGTACCAGGCGGTGTTCACCGATCTGAGCGGGCTGGCCGTCGGCAATAACGTGACGATGTCGGGCATGACGGTCGGCAGCGTGACGGCCGTGGCACTGCAGGATCCGCACGCGCTGGTCACCTTCACCGTGGACAGCGCCACCCCGCCGATGGCACAGACCACCGCGCACATCCGCACCGGAACGCTGCTGGGACAACGTGTCCTGGCCCTCGAATCGTCAGGTGAGACCATTCTGTCCCCGATGTCGGTGATCCCGGTCAACCGCACCTCCTCGCCCTACGCACTGACCGAGGCGCTCGACGACCTGACCACCAACACCACGGGCACCGACACCGACCGCCTCAACACCGCGCTGAACACGTTGTCGGACACCATCGATCAGATCGCGCCGCAACTCGGTCCCACATTCGACGGGTTGGCCCGCGTCTCCGAAGCCCTCAACGCCCGCAACTCCGCGCTGAGCGCTCTTTTCGCCGGCGGCCGTGACGTCACCGACGTCCTCGCCCGCCGCAGCGAGGACGTGGCGGCGTTGATTCTCAACGCCAACGACCTGGTCGGCATGCTGGCAGACCGTCGGCAGACGATCGCCGAACTGCTCGCCCACACCTCGTCGATGGCGCGCGAGGTGACCGGACTGGTGCACGACAACCAGGCCGAACTCGCGCCCACGCTGGACCGGCTCAACACGGTGCTGGCCATGCTGGAGCGCCAGCGCGACAACATCGCCCTGGCGTTGCCCCGCCTGGCGAAGTATCAGGTCACCCTCGGCGAGACCGTGGCCAGCGGTCCGTACTACTCGGCGTACATCCCCAACCTCGATCTGCCCCCGATCCTGCAGCCGTTCCTGGATTACGCGTTCGGCTTCCGGCGCGGTGTCGACGCCGGCCAACCGCCCGACAATGCCGGCCCGCGTGCCGAATTGCCGTTCCCCCGCAACGGCATTCCGGAACGGCCGCCGCGATGAGAAGGTCGGCGGCGGCGGCCGCGGTCATGCTGAGCATCCTGCTCGTCGCATCGGTCAGCTATGTGGTGGCGGCGCGCCTGTTCCCGCCCACGACGCTGACGGCGATCTTCGCCAACGCCAACGGGATCTACCCTGGCGACGACGTCCGCATCGCGGGCGTGCGGGTCGGCACGATCACCTCCATCGAACCCGACGGACCCGACGCGGTGTTCCGGTTGGAGATCGACCACGGGGTGCGGGTCTCCCCCGACGCGAACGCGGTGATCGTGGCGCCGAACCTGGTGTCGGCGCGCTTCGTCGGACTCACCCCCGCCGGCGGGCGGGACGACTCTGCCCTGCCCGCTCCCGCCGTGATCCCGCGCGAACGGACCGCGGTACCGGTGGAATGGGACGAGGTCAAGGAGCAACTCGACCGCCTCGCCTCCGACCTCGGACCGGTCGAACAGAACCCGACCGGATCGGTCGGCCGGTTCATCGCCAGTGCCGCCGACGCGATGGACGGCAACGGCGAGAAACTCCGCAACACCTTGCGGCAGTTGGCCGGAATCAGCCGAGTACTGGCCGACGGCAGTGGAGACATCAGCGCGATCATCACCAACCTCGGCCGATTCGTCGCTGTGCTACGCGACACCAACGAACAGATCGTGGCGTTCCAGAACCGCCTCGCGACGCTGAGCAGCGTCCTCGACGGCAGCCGAAGCGACCTCGACGCCGCGCTGGTCCACCTCGCCGAGGCGGTCGGCGAGGTGCGTCGCTTCGTCGCAGAGACCCGGGACCGCACCGGCGAGCAGGTCACCCGACTGGCCGCCGTGACTCAGAACCTCGTGGACCACCGCGCCGACCTCGAACAGGTGCTGCACGTCGCCCCGTCGGCAATGGCCAACGCCTACAACATGATGGACCCCCGCACGGGCGGCGCCAGCGGTGTCTTCGTGCTCAACAACATGGCCGACCCCACCGCGTTCTTCTGCGGGATGCTCGGCGCACTCGGCAACGTGACCGCTGCCGAGACCGGCAAGCTGTGCGCCCAGTATCTGGGACCGGGACTGGACACCGTGAACTTCAACTATCTGCCGTTCCCCGTCAACCCGCTGCTGACCCCGGTGCCCTCGGACAGCAAGCTGATCTACAGCGAACCCCACCTGCGGCCCGGCGGTCCCGGCACCACATCGGAGGCAACCGATGTCGCCGCACGCGACTCGGCGTATCAGCGCCCCACCCCCGCACTGCCCGACCTGCTGCTACCGGCCGAGGGGGCCACACCGTGATCGGCCGCGTCTTCACGCTCGGACTGGTCCTCGCAGTCGGCGCCACCGCCTGCACATTCCAGGGGGTGAACTCGCTACCGCTGCCCGGCACCGTCGGAGCCGGAGACCAGGCCTACCGCTACACCATCGAGCTGGCCAATGTCGGTACGCTGGAACCGAATTCACCGGTGATGATCGACGATGTGGTGGTCGGCAGCATCAGCACCATCGGGGTCGTCGACCGCCACGCCGAGGTCGGCATCCGGGTGCGGCCCGGCGTCGAGATCCCCGGCAACGCCGTCGCCACCGTCGGACAGACCAGCCTGCTCGGCTCCATGCACCTCGAACTCGCACCGCCCGCCGGCGAGCCACCCGTCGGGGTGCTGACCCCCGGAACCACGATCGCCGCGGACCGCTCCGCGACGTACCCGTCGACCGAACAGACCCTCTCCGCACTGTCGACAGTGGTCAACGGTGGCGGTCTCGGGCAACTAGGCGATGTGATCGTCGCATTCAACGACATGTTCACCGGCCGGGAGAGCGACATCCGCGACCTGCTGACGCGGCTGAACGATTTCGTCGCGGTGCTGCACGACCAGACCGACGACGTCCTCGCCACCCTCACCGAGTTGAACCGGTTCTCGGCGACGCTCGTCGACCAGGAGGACGTCGTCACCGCGGCACTGCAGACGATCCCGGCGGCGTTGGACACGCTGCTGCGGACCCGGCCCCACTTCGTCGACGCACTCGCTGCGCTGCGCCGGTTCAGCGACGCCGCCGTCACCGTGATCGACACCGTGCAGACCGATGCGGTGCGCAACCTGCGCAGCCTGGAACCGGTGTTTCGGGCCCTGGCCGACATCGGACCCGACATCGGTACCGGGCTCGGCTACGCACTGACCTTCCCGCTCAACCAGAACATCATCGACCGCGGGGTGCGCGGCGACTACATGAACCTGTTCGTCACCGTCGACCTGACGCTGAGCCGATTCAAACGCGGCCTACTGGCCGGCACCTCCTTCGGCGACGAGAACGCACCACTGGTGCCCGCACCGGGCGACCCCGGCTACGACTCCTTCTACTCCAAGAACGCGCGCGGTGAGGCGGTCGCACCGCCACCCGGGGTGAGGGGACCCGACCGCCTCCCCGAGGGCGGTCGCTGATGCTCACCCGCGGTGTCCGAATCCAGTTGACGCTCTTTGCGATCGCGTCGCTGGTGGGTGTCACGGCGATGGTGGTGCAGTACATCGGTGTGCCGACGCTGCTCGGTCTCGGACGGATCGAGGTGACGCTGCAACTGCCCGAGGCCGGCGGCCTGTACCGGTTTGCCAACGTCACCTACCGCGGCGTGCAGATCGGCGAGGTGACCGCGATGGACGTCGACCGCGACGGGGCCGTCGCCACGTTGTCGCTGGCCACCTCACCGCGGGTGCCGGCCGATCTGCACGCCGAGGTGCGCAGCGTCTCCGCGGTCGGCGAACAGTACGTCGACCTGCAACCGCACAGTCGCTCAGGGCCTTACCTCGCCGACGGCGCCGTCATCCCGGTCTCGGCGGTCACGGTGCCGCAGCGCGTGGCGCCCATGATCGAGCGGGTCAGCGCGCTGATCACGAGCATCCCGAAGAACGAACTCGACACGCTGCTCGACGAGTCGTTCCTCGCGTTTCACGGCGCCGGCTACGACCTGCAGACGCTGGCAGAATCGACGTCGCGGGTCGCCGCGGACACCGCGGCCACGGCCGAGCGCACCGCCCGGCTCGTCGAGGACACCGCGCCGGTCCTCGACGGCCAGATCCGCAGCGCCGACGCGTTGGCCACCTGGTCGTCCCGGTTGGCCGCGGTCAGTGCCCAGCTGGTCGTCCGCGACCCCGAGATCCGCACCGTCCTCCACACGGGAACACCTGCCGCACAAGAGGTCACACGACTACTCGAGGTGGTCCGACCCACACTGCCGGTGCTGCTGGCGAACCTCACGTCGCTCGGACAGGTCGCGCTGACCTACCGGCCGGGACTCGAACAGCTACTGGTGCTCCTGCCGCCTGCGTCGGCGTTCTACCAGTCCGCGGTCGGCTCCAACAACGCGACCGGCATCCCGGTCGGCGACTTCCGGATCTCCGTGGACGACCCGCCCGCCTGCACCGTCGGATTCCTGCCGCCCTCGGCGTGGCGCTCACCCGCCGACACCTCGACCATCGACACCCCGGACGGGTTGTACTGCAAGCTGCCGCAGGACTCTCCGATCGCGGTACGCGGCGTCCGCAACCTGCCGTGCATGGACGTCCCCGGCAAGCGGGCCCCGACCGTCGCATTGTGCAACAGCGACAGACCTTTTCAACCGCTGGCGGCCCGTCAGCACGCGCTGGGACCCTACCCGTTCGACCCGAATCTGGTCGGCCAGGGCGTGGCGCCCGACGGGCGCGTCACCCGCGACGAACGGATCTTCGCGCCACGGGAGGGCACCCCGCCACCCCCGCCGCTGGGGGTGGCCACCTACGACCCGCAAACCGGTCGCGTCGCCACCGCCGACGGCACCGCCCCCCAACAGACCGACCTGGTCGCTCCCGCCGAGGACTGGAAGGACCTGGTGTGGCCCGCCGCGCCCTGACCACCGCGTTGTGGTGCCCGGTCGTCGCCGCCGCCGCGGGTTTGGTGGGCGCCGTGCCCGCGCCGGCGTCCCCGGACGTTGCCCTCAACGGCACGTTCACCGCGCGCTCGGACGGGCTGTGGGCCAAGACCAACGAGATCATGGTCTACCGCGAGGATGTCGTGGCGACGTGGACGGTGACCTCGTCGTGCACCACGTTCCAGGACTGCACCGGAACCGTGGTCAGCGATCAGGGGTGGACCGCGGAACTGGTCTACCAGAGCCAGCGGTGGCGCACCACGCACGTCGTGGCGGGGTGGCAGAGGTGTCCCGACGGCAGCACCGCGCCCGGCGAGCAGACCTTCACGTTCTGGGCGGGGCGGCTGGACGCCCCCGATCGGCACGACCGGCTGCGCGGGTGGGATCAGACCATCGGGCCCAGCGGCGCGTGTGGGGTGAACCGGTCGCTCAACATCCGGATGCCGTTCGAGCTGACGCGCGTGGGCTGACTACTCCGGCAGGCGCAGCTCGGGCTTCTCGACCTCTTCGATGTTGACGTCTTTGAACGTGATCACGCGCACCTGTTTGACGAAACGCGCCGGCCGGTACATGTCCCACACCCACGCATCGCCGAGCCGGAGCTCGAAATAGACTTCGCCGTCGGCGTTACGGGGCAGCAGTTCGACGCTGTTGGCCAGGTAGAAGCGGCGCTCGGTCTCCACGACGTAGCTGAACTGCCCGACGATGTCCTTGTACTCACGGTAGAGCGAGAGCTCCATCTCGGTTTCGTACTTCTCGAGATCCTCGGCACTCATCGGCTCAGCTGTCCTTCATGTAGATCGGAGTCCATCGGGCCCAACGGGCCCATCCTCCCGCACGTGAGATCGGCATGCCCCCCGGGTTCCCATTCCGGGGCGGTCGATGCACCTGCATCCGCGTCGCAGGTCACCAACCGCCGCACGTTGATGAACGAATACCGATGCTGCCGGGACGGACCCAGCGCCGCCAGCGCCGCGCTGTGGGCACGGGTGCTGTAGCCCTTGTGGTCGGCGAAGCCGTACCCGGGATGTTCGTCCTCCATCGCGACCATCAGTCGGTCCCGGCTGACCTTGGCCAGCACGCTGGCCGCGGC
The DNA here is from genome assembly GCF_041287115.1 of Mycobacterium sp. pV006. Taxonomy (NCBI): domain Bacteria; kingdom Bacillati; phylum Actinomycetota; class Actinomycetes; order Mycobacteriales; family Mycobacteriaceae; genus Mycobacterium; species Mycobacterium sp. pV006. Next base: position 50,556 of record NZ_JBGGKT010000018.1, read on the forward strand.
GATACAGGCGGCCGCGGCGTCTCCCCCGACCACCGGCAGCGACGGCATCGGCAACCCGGGCACCCGGAACCCGTCGGAGAGCACATACCCGGGCCGCACCGACAGGCCCGCGACCGCGCGTCGCATCCCCTCGATGTTGGCCACGTGCACCCCGCGCCGGTCCACCTCGACCGACGGGATGAACACCACGTGATAGGCCAGGGCGTAGCGCCGGATCAGCGGGAACAACCGTTCACGTTCGGCTTCGCCGAGCTTCTTCGAGTCATCGAGCGCCGACAGGCTCTCCAGGCGGTTGGGGCCCAACACGCACGCCGCCACCACCAGCGGCCCGGCGCACGCCCCGCGCCCGACCTCGTCGACCCCGGCCACCGGTCCGAGGCCCGCCCGGTAGAGCGCCGACTCCAGGGTGCGCAAGCCGGACGATTTGCGGATCACCGCACGCGGTGGCCACGCAGCACGCAAGTCCGAGGTCTCCTTCTCAGGTCTGCGGGTTGAACGAGCTCACTCCACCCCACCGCGACGGCGGCCAGGCGATGAACTGTGCCTTACCGATCACATTCTCCACCGGGATGGTGCCCGGCACCGGGTCTCCCGTGCACAACAGGCCGCGCTGCGCGTCTTCGGGTTCGTTGGCGCAATGGGTGCGGGAGTCCGCGGAGTGGGTCCGGTTGTCGCCCATCATCCACAGCCGGCCCTCCGGGACGGTGACGGGGCCGAACTCACTACCCAGACACGGGTACACCGCGGGATCGGCGTTCATGGTGTCGGGATCCAAGTACGGCTCCTCGAGCGGCTTGCCGTCCACGGTCAGGCCGGTGTCGACACGGCACGCAACGGTCTGGCCTCCGACGGCGATGATCCGCTTGACCAGGTCGTTCTGGTCGGGCGGGACGAAACCGATCACCGACAACGCGTTCTGCACCCAGCGCACCGCGGTGTTGTCCGAGCGGATCGACCGGTAGCCGATACTCCAGTTCGGGGGGCCCTTGAAGACCACGACGTCCCCCGGTTGGGGGGACGAGAAGCGGTAGCTGAGCTTGTCGACCATGATCCGGTCGCCGACGCAGCCGTCACAGCCGTGCAGGGTCGGTTCCATCGACTCCGACGGGATGAGATACGGCCGCGCGATGAACGTCAGCATCACGTAGTAGAGAACCACCGCGATGGTGACGAGGATTGCGGCCTCGCGGAGCGCGCCGCCCTTCTTCTTGTCGGACTTCTTGCCGTCGCGGACGTCGTCGCGATCCACCGCGTCGGCGGTCTCGGAAGTGCGATCGGGTGAGGAGTCGTCGGGCGCGGCAGGTCCGGTCACGAGATCAGACTAGTCAGCGCACGTTGCGGACCCGGCCGGCGGGCGGGTCAGCGCTTCTCCTTGATCTTCGCCTTCTTGCCGCGAAGCTCGCGCAGGTAGTAGAGCTTGGCGCGGCGCACGTCGCCGCGGGTGACGACCTCGATGCGGTCCAGGTTGGGCGAATGCACCGGGAAGGTGCGCTCGACACCCACGCCGTAGCTCTCCTTGCGGACGGTGAAGGTCTCACGGACCCCGCCACCCTGACGACGGATGACCACGCCCTTGAAGACCTGGACGCGCTCCTTGGTGCCCTCGATGACCTTGACGTGGACGTTCAGGGTGTCGCCGGGGCCGAAATCGGGGACGTCGTTGCGCAACGACGTCTGGTCGACGAAATCGAGCGTGTTCATCGGGACACTTCCTTGTCGATCGCGGCTCGCGCGACGTCGTGCTGACGCGCAGAGCCGAATTGTTCGGCGTCTGGGGTGCGGTCGTGCAGCGGAACGGTGAATCCGTCCCCGCCGTGCACAGACAACTGCCCAATTGTGCCAGACGAAGACCCGATCCCCGAAATCGCGCGAGCTTCCTGTGATCCGCCCCTGCATCAGAGCACACCGGCACCGATACGTCTAACCTGGTGCGCACGGGGCAGATGGGAAATGGGACCCCGTAGGGCGGGGAGCGATCTCGAGGTTCTTGGAGGCGACCGATGCGACGGCGGCCCTACAGGCTGGTCTCGACCACCGTTGCGCTGTCGGTGAGCACCCTGGCCCTGGGCGGGTGCCACGCCCAGCTGCCGTCCCCGACACCGGCGTCGGCCGGCCCGCACGTGACCGTCGTCGCCCCACTCGGCGGTATGGCGCCGTTACCGGAGCAGGCCCCCGACGAACCGGCGGTGACGTTCACCGCGCTGGCCGAACGTGAACAGCTGGCCACCGCGCGAGCGGCCGCGGCCGGGGCCGACCTCACCGCCGCCGTGCTGGACCGCAACACCGACCAGTTGGTGGCCACCGACCCCGGCCGGTCCATCGCGATCGCATCGGTGGTGAAGGTCTTCATCGCCGACGATCTGCTGTTGCAGGTGGCCCGCGGCGAGACCGAACTGTCTCCGCAGGACCGCCGTTCCCTCGACGTGATGTTGCGCTCCTCCGACGACAGTGCCGCCGAGGTGTTCTGGAACCGCAGCGGCGGCACCGCGATCGTCGAGCGGGTGGTCGAGCGCTACGGGCTCAGTGCCACCCGGCCACCGGGCAACGGGCGCTGGTTCAACACCACCAGCACCGCCACCGACCTGGTCCGGTACTACGACATGCTGCTGTCGGGGACCGGCGGGTTACCGGCTCAGCAGGCCGAGATCATCCTGGACAACCTCGCCGCCTGGACGCCGACCGCGCCCGACGGCATGGTGCCCGGTGGGGTCTACCCGCAGCGCTTCGGCATCCCGGACGGACTGCCGCGCGAGCAGGTGGCCGTCAAACAGGGCTGGATGTGCTGTGTGGGCGCCGACTGGATGCACCTGTCGACCGGTGTCGTGGGCGCCGACCGGCGCTACGTGCTGGCCATCGGTTCGATGCAGGCCACCGATGCCGACACGGCGCGGCAGACGATCACCGACGCGGTGCGGATCCTGTTCCCGGAGGGACATATCTAGGCCAACAGGTCGGGCCGCCGTTCCTGGGTGCGTCGGAGACCCTGTTCGCGTCGCCACGCGGCGATCCGTGCGTGGTCTCCCGACAGCAGCACCTCGGGGACGTCGAGGTCGCGCCACCGCGCCGGACGCGTGTAGCTGGGCCCCTCGAGCAGACCGCCGACGGCGTCGGAGTGCGAATCGTCTTGGTGGGACGCGGGATTGCCGAGTACGTCGGGCAGCAACCGCAGGACTGCTTCGATCATCACCACCGCGGCGGACTCGCCGCCCGGCAGCACATAGTCACCGATGGAGACCTCCTCGACGCGCATCCGCCGTGCGGCGTCGTCCATCACCCGCTGGTCGATGCCCTCGTAACGTCCGCACGCGAACACCAGATGCGATTCGGCGCTCCAGCGCTGGGCCACCGATTGCTTGAACAGCCGCCCGGCCGGCGAGGGGACGACCAGAAGTGTTTCCTCGGAACAGATGTCGTCCAGCGCCGCACCCCACACCGGGGCCTTCATCACCATGCCGGGACCGCCACCGTACGGGGAATCGTCGACCGAGCGGTGGACGTCGTGTGTCCAGTCCCGCAGGTCGTGCACCGCGAGGTCGACGATGCCGGCCTCGATCGCCCTGCCGGGCAACGATTGTCGTAACGGCTGCAGGAAGTCGGGGAAGATCGTGACGACGTCTATCCGCACGGTTTCGCCTCTCTAGAGATCGAGCAGGCCCTCGGGCGGATCGATGACCATCTTCTGCTCGTCCAGCGACACCGACACCACGATCGCCGACACGAACGGCACCAACACCTCGGTACGGGTCTCGGTGCGCACGGCGAGCAATTCCCCTCCCGCGGTGTGCAACACCTCCGCCACCGTGCCGACGTGGACACCCGCGACCGTCCACACGGCCAGGCCCTCGAGTTGGTGGTCGTAGAACTCGTCGGGATCGTCGATCGGTGGCAGATCCGCCGAGTCCACGACGAACAACGTGCCGCGCAAACCGTCGGCGCCGTCGCGGTCCGTCACGCCTTGCAGCCGCATCAGCAACCGGCCTCCGTGCGAGCGCACCGATTCGATGACGTAGTCGCGGCGCGCATCGCCTTTCGGGGCGCGCCCGTGCAGGGTCGCGCCCGCGACGAAGCGTCCCTCGGGATCGTCGGTGCGGACCTCGACGGCGACCTCACCGGTGACACCATGCGCCTTGGCGACGCGCCCGATCACCAGTTCCATCGTGTGACCTGTGTTGCGGGGTGACCCGACCTCAGCGGTCGGTGTCGACCACGTCGACCCGGATGCCGCGGCCGCCGATACCGGCGACCAGGGTGCGCAGCGCGGTGGCGGTGCGTCCGCCGCGACCGATGACCTTGCCGAGATCGTCGGGGTGCACGTGCACCTCGACGGTGCGGCCCCGGCGGTTGGTCACCATGTCGACGCGCACATCGTCGGGGTTGTCGACGATGCCGCGGACCAGATGCTCGACGGCGTCAACGACGACAGAGCTCATCGCGGGCTCAGCTCTCGGCCGGTGCAGACTCGCCCGCGGCCTCGGCGGCACCGGCGACGGTGGCGTCCTCGCCCTCGGCGGCGGCCTCGGACTTGTCGGCGTTACCGGCCGGATCGGCGGTGGCCTCGATGTCGGAGGCGGCCTTCTTGGCGGGTGCCTTCTTCTTCTTCGGCGTGGTCGCCTCGGTGGTGGCTCCACCCTCGGCCTCGGCGAGCGCGGCGTTGAACAGATCCAGCTTGGACGGCTTGGGTTCCTTGACCTTCAGCGTGCCCTCGGCACCCGGCAGGCCCTTGAACTTCTGCCAGTCGCCGGTGATCTTGAGCAGTTGCAGCACGGGTTCGGTGGGCTGTGCACCGACACCCAACCAGTACTGGGCGCGCTCGGAGTTCAGCTCGATCAGGCTGGGCTCTTCCTTGGGGTGGTAGCGGCCGATGACCTCGATGGCACGTCCGTCACGACGGGTGCGGGCATCGGCGACGATGATGCGGTACTGGGGATTGCGGATCTTCCCGAGCCGGGTGAGCTTGATCTTGACAGCCATGAACGACTACTCCTACTGCGATTGCCACGCTGCAATTCAGCGATGCGGGCGGGTTGCCCGATCCGGTTTTGCCTTACGTGTGTGACCTCCGGACGGCCCATCCCCGCAGAGGGGAAGCCGCACGTGGACAGCGGCCCATTGTGCCAGAACGTCGGTGCGCAGCGGAAATCGCGCCGTCAGATCCCGAGCACCACCTTGGCGATGCTGAAGTAGATGAGCAGTCCCGTCGCATCGACGAACGTGGAGATGAACGGGTTGGAGAACACCGCGGGATCCACCCGGATGGCGCGCGCGACCAGCGGCATCACGCCCCCGGCGGTCGCGGCCATCGTGCACAGGCTCACCAGGGTCAGGCCGATCACCGTGCCGATCTGGGGACCGTAGATCAGGGCGGTCACCACGTAGGCGAGGCCGCCGAGCAGCAGGCCGAGCGCCAACCCGACCCGCACCTCCCGGAACAGCACCTTGCCCAGATCGGCCGGGCCGATGTCCCCGAGCGCCAACGCCCGGGTGACGGTGGTCGCGGCCTGGTTGCCGGTGTTGCCGCCGGTGCCGATGAGCAGGGGCACGAACAGCGCCAGGGTGACCACCTCCGACAGGGTGTTCTCGAACACCTCGAGGACCTGCACGGTCAGCGTGGCACCGATCGCGAGCACCAGCAGCCACACCACCCGTGAGCGGACCAGGTTCATCACCGGGGCGGTCAGGTAGGGCCGGCGCAACGGTTCGGTGCCGGACAGGCGGGCCTGGTCCTCGGACTCGGCGGTCTCGAGGATGCGCAGTGCATCGTCGACGGTCAGGATCCCCACCAGGCGGGTCTCGTTGTCCACCACGGGCAGGGCGAGCATCTTGAGGTCCGCGCAGCGGCGCGCGGCACTCTCGGCGGTATCCGTCGCGCGCGCCCACTGTGCCTGCGACATGATCTCGGCGACCGGCGTCTGCGGCTCGGCGGCCAGCAACCCGCGCAGACTGACCACACCGACGACCATCCGTTCGTCCTCGACGACCGGCAGCGTGTAGATCGTCTCGGCGTCACCCAACCGGCTCGTCACCCGATCCAGGGCCTCGGCGGCGGTCATCGTGGACCGCACGGAGACGAACTCGGGACTCATCCGGCGGCCGATGGAGCCCTGCGGATACCCGAGAATGTCCGCGGTCAGATCGCGCTCGCGCCGGGGCAGGCCCCGGAGCAGACGCGCTGCGACCGTCGCCGGCAGTTCGTCGAGCAGTTCCACGCGGTCGTCGGGCTCGAGGTCGGCGAACAGAGCCGCCACGGCGTCGTCCTGCAGGCCGTCGACGATGTCGCGCTGCAACGACGGGTCGAGCAGTTCGAAGACCTGCAGGGCCCGGTCCTTGGGCAGCACCCGGTAGAGCACGGCCGCTTGCCGCCGGTCCAGGCGTTCGAGCAAGCCGACGACGTCGATCGCCGACAGAGGGTGCACCGCGGCGGTCAGGGCCGCCAGATCGGCATCTTCGAGGGCACGCAGGATCGTCTTGAGCGGGACTTCGACGGGCGGCGCGTTCATGCCGTCAATCACTACATGATCGTCGTGAACGGCTCACGACGATCGCCGTATGCTGCCAACCGTGACAGACGCGGCCGCAGCGCTGGTGGAGATCGAAGCGATCAAGACGCTCAAGGCCCGCTACTGCCGGCTGCTGGACACCAAGCAGTGGTCCCGGTGGCGCGCGTTGTTCGCCGCCGATTTCCGCAGCGACACCTCGACCGCGGGCGGCAAGGTGATCGTCGGGGCCGACGAGTTCGTGGACTTCACCCGACGCAGCCTCGGCGACCGGGCCACGGTGCACCAGGTGCACGCCCCCGAGATCGAATTGACCTCACCGACCACGGCGACCGGGGTCTGGGCCCTGGAGGACGTGGTGCGCCTGGGTCCGGGCGTCAACCTGCGCGGCTACGGCCACTACACCGAGACCTACCAAAAGGTGGACGGTAGTTGGCTTTTCACCAGCTCGACGCTGACGCGGCTACGCGAGGACATCTTCAACACGGTGGTGTCGGTGTATGTGTCCGACCGACTCAAGAGGGTCATCGGCGCGGCGGCCCGCCGTGTCGTGCGCTGAGTCAGATCAGCTTGTCGAAGCATTTCTCCTCGACGCGCCGGCTCATCCGCCACCCGTCTGCGGTACGGACGAACTCGTCGACGTACCAGATTCCGACGAAGTAGATCTGGTCCTGACCGGCCTCGCCACCGAGCACCATCGGGTTGAAGCAGATCGCGCGGGCGCTCGCCCGGTCGCCGTCCAGACGCACGTCGATGTTGCCGAGCATGTGGTAGTAGGCCGGGAAGTTCGGCAGTACCTCTTTGAGCCACGCCTTGACCTCCGGGTAGCGGCCGTCGATGCCACCCGAGACGCGGTAGTCGATGTAGGCGTCGCCGGTGAACACCGCATCGAGGTCGTCGAAGCGCCGCTGGTCGATGGCCGTGGAGTAGTCGACGAGCAACTGCTGGATCTCCAGCCGGTCGGAGATCTCTTCGAGGGTCATCACAGGCTCGATTGAACACGATCGGGGTCCGGTCACGTCCGTGCTTACACTCGACCGTCATGACGGCACGACTGCTCGCGAGCCTGGGTCTCGCGCTCTGCCTCGCCGCGGGCACCTCCACGCTCGCCGCTCCTTCGGCCACCGCGGTACCGGCAGCGGCGGTCAGCCAGCCCGCGGGTTCGGTTCCGGTGCCCGACGGGCCGGCGCAGGCCTGGGTCCTGGCGGACATGGACACCGGCGCGATCCTGGCCGGACGCGACCAGGACGGCCGGCACGCGCCGGCGAGCACCATCAAGGTGCTGCTGGCGCAGACGGTGCTCGACGAGCTGCCGTTGGACGCCACCGTCGTCGCCGACGAAGCCGACACCCGGGTGGTCTGCAACTGCGCCGGGGTGGCCCCCGGGATGACCTACACGACCCGGCAGCTCCTGGAGGCACTGCTGCTCGTCTCGGGCAACGACGCCGCCAACACGCTGGCCACCATGCTCGGCGGGCACGACGTCGCGGTGGCGAAGATGAACGCCAAGGCCGCGGCGCTGGGCGCGCACGCCACCCGCGCGGGTTCCCCGTCCGGGCTGGACGGACCGGGCATCGACATCTGGTCGTCGCCGCGGGATCTGGCCGTCATCTTCCGGGCCGCGATGGCCAATCCGGTCTTCGCGCAGATCACTGCGCAACCTTCGGCGGTGTTCCCCACCGCGACCGGGGACCGCGTACTGGTCAACCAGGACGAGTTGCTGCATCGCTATCCGGGCACGTTCGGCGGCAAGACCGGATACACCCACCTGGCGCGCAAGACCTTCGTCGGTGGAGCCGAGCGCAACGGCCGGCACCTGGTGGTTGCGCTGATGTACGGCGTGAACGCCGAGGGCCAACCGACGTACTGGGATCAGGCGACGGCGCTGCTGGACTGGGGTTTCGCGCTGGGTCCCAATCCGGGTGTCAGTCGACTCTGAAACCGAAAGCCGACGCGCGCAGTCGATATCAGATGGAGACCTGATCGCGCGCTGTTCGAGTCCGGGCGCGGTTAACGTCGCCAGGCGTGCGAAGACGGTTCGCGGGGTTGGCGCTCGCCCTGTGTGTGACCCTGCCGACCGCCTCCCTGGCCGGGCCTGCCCCTGCCACTGCGCAGCCGGCGGAAGCTGCTGCGGTGCAAGCGGTTCCCGAAGGTCCGGTCAAGGCGTTCTTGCTGGCCGATCTCGACACCGGGCGGGTGCTGGCGGGCCGCGACCCGTACGGCCGGTACGCCCCGGCCAGCACGATCAAGGTGCTGCTGGCCATGGTGGCACTCGATCATCTGCGGCCGGAGAGTTTCGCGCGCGCCAACACCTCCCACGACGACGTCGAATGTTCCTGTGTGGGACTCAAACCCGGCCAGGCCTATACCACCCGTCAGTTGGTGGAGGCGATCCTGATGGTGTCGGGCAACGATGCGGCCAACATGCTGGCCGACATGCTCGGTGGGCAACGCGTCGCGGTCGCCGCGATGAACCGCAAGGCCGCCCTCGTCGGCGCACGGGCCACCAAGGCGTCCTCGCCGTCCGGGCTGGACGGACCCGGGTGGGAATCGTCGACCACACCGCACGATCTGGCCGTCATCATGCGTGCGGCGTTGCGGTATCCGTTGATCGCCCACATCATGCGATCGCCGTCGGCGCAGTTCCCCGGCAAGACGATCCACAACCAGAACCAGCTGCTGACGCGCTATCCGGGCAACCTGGGCGGTAAGACCGGCTTCACGAACCTGGCCCGCAAGACCTATGTCGGTGCGGCGCAGCGCGGCAACCGCCGCCTGGTCGTCGTGCAGATGTATGGCACCGGGGATCTCTATGATCACGCAATCCGGTTGCTGGACTGGGGATTCGCGCAGCCGTAGGCAGTTACAGCACTAGTACACGACCCCGCGCAGGATCACCCGCGCCGGATTCGACAAGGCCGCCACACCGGTGCGGGGGTCCTCGGCGAAACACACCAGATCCGCGGACTCGCCGTGGCGCAGGGCCGGACGACGCAGCCACCGCCGGGCGTCCCAGCACGCCGCGCCGAGCGCTTCGGTCGGTGTCATGCCGATGCCCTTGAGTGCCTCCACCTCGTCGGCGATGCGCCCGTGGGCGACCGCGCTGCCCGCATCGGTGCCGGCGAAGATGGGCACTCCGGCCTCGCGGGCGGCCGCGATGCGCTCCCGGCAGGTGCGGTGCAGTGCCCGCATGTGCTTCTGGTAGCGGGGGTAGCGGTGCGCCGATTCGGCGATCCCGGGGAAGTTCTCGATGTTGATCAGGGTCGGCACCAGCGCGGTGCCGTGCTCGACCATGAGGTCCACCGTGTCCTCGGTCAGACCGGTGCCGTGCTCGATGCAGTCGATACCGGCTTTGATCAGGCCCGGCAACGCGTCCTCGCTGAACACGTGCGCGGTCACCCGGGCGCCGTTGGCGTGCGCGGCGTCGATGGCAGCCTCGAGCACGTCGTCGGACCACAACGGTGCGAGATCCCCTGTGTCGCGGTCGATCCAGTCCCCCACCAGCTTGACCCAGCCGTCACCCCAGCGGGCTTGCGCGGCCACCGCGTCGGGGAGCTGCCACGGATCCTCGAGTTCGAGGGCGAACCCGCGCTGGTAGCGCTTGGGCCGGGCCAGGTGGCGTCCGGCGCGGATGATGCGCGGCAGGTCGAGATGCTCGTCGAGGCTGCGGGTGTCGGTCGGTGAGCCGGCATCGCGCAGCAGCAGCGCTCCGGCTCGGCGCTCGGTCTCGGCCTGTTCGATGGCCTCGTCGAGCGGGACCTCGCCCTGGGCGCTGAGACCGACGTGGCAGTGGGCGTCGACCAGCCCGGGCAGCACCCAGCCGTCGTCCCCATCGGCTCCGAACACGGTCTCGGCACCGGCGACCGGTTCGGCGCTGAGCCGGCCGTCGACGATCCACCACTCGACGGGCTCGCCGTCCGGCAGCCCGCGACCGCGGACGTGCAAGGGGGTGCCGGCCGCCACGGTCATCAGTTCTTGGGGAACTTCAACTTCGACAGGTCGATGTCGGCCAGCCCCGGCGGCAGTTCGTCGAGACCCTTCGGCATGTTCGACAGGTCGGGGAAGCCGGCCGGCAGCCCGGGCATCCCGGCACCCAGCGGGTTGCGCACCTTGGGCTGGGTGGGCCCCTTGCCGCCCTTCTTCTTCTTGTTCTTGCCCTTCGCCGCCTTGCGATTGTTCTTGCGGCCGAACGGCATTCCCATCTGCCCGGCCATCTGCGACATCATCTTGCGGGCCTCGAAGAAACGGTCGACGAGCTGGTTGACCTCCGAGACCGTCACCCCCGAGCCGTTGGCGATGCGCAGCCGCCGGGACGCGTTGATGATCTTGGGGTCGGCCCGCTCGGCCGGCGTCATGCCGCGGATGATCGCCTGCACCCGGTCGAGTTGCTTGTCGTCGACGGCGGCCAGCGCGTCCTTCATCTGGCCCGCGCCGGGCAGCATGCCCAGCAGGTTGCCGATCGGCCCCATCTTGCGGATGGCCAGCATCTGCTCGAGGAAGTCCTCGAGGGTGAGCTCCCCGCTGCCGATCTTGGCGGCGGTAGCCTCGGCCTGCTGGGCGTCGAAGACCTGTTCGGCCTGCTCGATGAGAGTGAGCACGTCGCCCATGCCGAGAATGCGGCCGGCCATCCGGTCGGGGTGGAAGACGTCGAAGTCCTCGAGCTTCTCCCCCGCCGAGGCGAACAGGATCGGCACACCGGTGATCTCGCGGACCGACAGCGCGGCGCCACCGCGGGCGTCGCCGTCGAGTTTGGTCAGGACCACACCGGTGAAGCCGACGCCCTCCCGGAACGCTTCGGCGGTGGTGACGGCGTCCTGGCCGATCATGGCGTCGAGCACGAACAGCACTTCGTCGGGATCGACGGCGTCGCGGATGGCCGCGGCCTGACTCATCAACTCCTCGTCGATGCCCAGTCGGCCCGCGGTGTCGACGATCACGACGTCGTAGAGCTTGGACTTGGCCTCGGCCAGGCCGGCCGCGGCGACGGCGACCGGATCTGCCGTGCCCTTGATCTCCTCGGCGCCGGGCGCGGTGCCCGGGTGGGGCGCAAAGACTCCGACCCCGGCGCGTTCACCGACGATCTGCAGCTGGTTCACCGCGCCGGGTCGCTGCAGGTCGCAGGCCACCAGCAGCGGCGTGTGCCCCTGGCCCTTGAGCCACTTGGCCAGCTTCCCCGCCAGCGTGGTCTTACCCGATCCCTGCAGACCCGCCAGCATGATGACCGTCGGCGGGGTGCGCGCGAACGCCAGCTGGCGCGTTTCGCCACCCAGGATCGCGATCAGCTCTTCGTTGACGATCTTGATGACCTGCTGCGCGGGGTTCAGCGCAGCCGACACCTCGGCGCCCTTGGCGCGGTCCTTGATCCGGGCCACGAACTGGCGCACCACCGGAAGGGAGACGTCGGCTTCGAGCAGGGCCAGCCGGATCTCCCGCGCGGTGGAGTCGATGTCGGCGTCGGTCAGCCTGCCCTTGCCGCGAAGCCCGGAGAGGGCACCGGTCAACCGGTCGGAGAGGGATTCAAACACCCCGCCAGCCTACTGGGCCACACACCGCGATACCGCGATCGGTGGCCCGGACACGGCTCAGCCCGCCTCCTGTTGGCTCGGTTTGACCGGTGGGGCGGGCAGGACGGCATACAGCTGCTGTTCGAGGCTCTGTTTGAGGGCCTCGATGCCGGCCCCAGCGGGCGCAACAATGCCGAACACGTCGACCACCGAGGACCCCAGGGTGGTGACCTTGGCCCACCCGATATCCACCCCGGCGCGCTCGAACACGCCGGTCAACACCGCCAGCAGACCCGTGCGATCGGTGGCACGGACCTCGGCGACCAGCGCGGCGGAGTCGGCGCCGTCGTGCCACAGCACCCGCGGCGGGGCCGCCGGGGCGATGGTCGGTACGGCCGGACGGGGCTCACCGACCCGCCCACCGGCAGACGCGTCGGCCCCCTTCTTCTCGAGGGCGCCGACGACGTCGAGCTCGCCGTCGATGGCCAGGATGAGCTGTTGACGCAGCAGTTCGGCCGCCGGCGGGCTACCGAAATGCGGCGAGACCACGAACGTGTTCACCGCCGACCCGCGGGTGCCGTTGACCGACGCCGAGTGCACGCGCAGCGCGTTGAGCGCCAACACCCCGGCGGCCTTGGACAGCAGGCCGCGCCGGTCGGGGGCGATCATCGTGACCTGGTAGATGTACGGGCTGTCGGTGGCGGCCAACTCGACGTGGACACCGGAGTCCCCGGCCGACGCGAGAAAGCGGGGATCGATCGGGTCGGGCCGCGGCAGAGGCTCACCGGCCATCACGAGCCGGCACTGCCGCACCAGGTCGCCGATCAGCGACGCCTTCCAATCCCCCCACACCCCGGGTCCGGTGGCCAGCGAGTCCGCCTCGGCCAGCGCGTGCAGCAACTCGAGGACCACCAGGTCGCCGCCGATCGCGTCGACGACCGCGGCAATGGTCCGGGGGTCGGCCAGGTCGCGCCGCGTGGCGGTGTGGGCGAGCAGCAGATGGTGACGCACCACCACGGACAGGATGTCGATGTCCGACGGCCACAGCCCCAGCCGGGTCCCGATCTGGGTCGCCAACTCGGCGCCGATGACGCTGTGGTCGCCGCCGCGGCCCTTGCCGATGTCGTGGACGAGCGCACCCAGAACCAGCAGGTCCGGCCGGGACACCCGGGTGGTCAGAGCGCTTGCCCGCGAGACGGTCTCCACGAGGTGGCGGTCCACCGTCCAGATGTGGATGACGTCACGCGGCGGCAGGTCGCGAACGGCCCCCCACTCGGGGAACAAGCGACCCCACAGCCCCGTGCGGTCGAGCGCCTCGATGGTGGCCACCACCGACGGCCCGGCGGCGAGCATCACCAGCAGGTCCTTGAGCGCCTGACGGGGCCACGGCGCGCGCAACTCGGGTGCGGTCTCCACCAACCGGCTCAAGGTCGAGGACGACATCGGCAGCCCGGTCACCGCAGACGCCGCGGCCACCCGCAGGATCAGTCCCGGGTCGCGCTCCGGACGCGCGTCGCGAGCCAGGATCACCTCGCCGTTGAACTCGATGACGCCCTCGTCGAGCGGCCGCCGGGTCGGACGGCGCAGCACCGCCAACCCGCGACGGGGCAGCGCGTTCGCCGCGGTGCGGATGCCGGCGTCGACGTAGTAGCTGACGGTGCGTGCGGCATCGGAGAGCATGCGCGCCAGATCGAACCGGTCGCCGACCCGCAGCGCGGCGCCGATCTCGTCGGCGTGCTGTGCGAGCAGCAGTTCGCGACCACGACCGGCCACCCGGTGCAGTTCGGTACGCACGTTGAGCAGCGAGAGATGGCTCTCCCCAAGGGTTTCGGTGGGCGAGGCCAGGGAGCGACTCGGGTACACGTCGGCCAGTTGCGCGATGGCCAGGGCGTTGAGCAGTTGCACGTCGCGCAATCCGCCCCGGCCGCACTTGAGGTCCGGTTCGGCGCGGTGGGCGATCTCACCGCTGCGGGCCCAGCGCGCGCGGGTGTGTTCGACCAGTTCGTCGAAGCGCCCGGCGATTCCGGTGCGCCACTGGCGGCGCGCACCGCCGATCAACAGTGCCGACAGGTCGGCGTCCCCGGCGATGTGGCGCGCCTCGAGCATCGCCAGCCCGGCCGAGATGTCCTCACCGGCGACCTTCAGGGCCTCGGGCACGGTACGGACGCTGTGGTCGATGCGAATGTTGGCGTCCCACAACGGATACCACAACAACTCGGCGACCTCGCCGACGACGTCGTCGGGCATGTTGTCGTGCAGCAGCATCAGATCGAGATCGGAATAGGGCAACAGTTCGCCGCGCCCGAGACCGCCGGTCGCGACGATCGCGAAGCCGCTCGTGGCGGTGATCCCGATCTCGGTCGCCTTCGTGGTGAGCCAGAAGTCGTAGAGATCGAGCAGCGCGTCGCGAAGCGCCGCGCTGTCCAAAGGCCGGTTGCCGCCGGAGAGCAGCTGTTTGGCCGCGGCGGTCAGATCTGTTGCGGGACGGGCGGAACCCGCCGCCGGCCGCTCCCAGTGGGGCGGCCCGGCGACGGGCTGCGGATTCTTGCTCATGAGTTGTCCTCCCGGCACGAGACGTTCACCGCTTCCGCGGCATCATCGCCGGGAGACGACTTCTCAATCGACGTGCGTCAGAGGGCGTCGGCCCCCCGTTCGCCGGTGCGGACCCGGACCACGGTCTCCACCGGGCTGACCCACACCTTGCCGTCGCCGATCTTGCCGGTGCGGGCGGCCTGGACGATGACGTCGACGACCTTGTCCACCGCGGCGTCTTCCACCACGACTTCCACCCGGACCTTCGGCACGAAGTCCACGGAGTACTCCGCGCCCCGGTACACCTCGGTGTGCCCCTTCTGGCGACCGTAACCCTGTACCTCGCTGACAGTCATCCCGAGAATGCCCGTCTGCTCCAGACCGGTCTTGACATCTTCCAGCGTGAACGGCTTGACGATCGCAGTAATCAGCTTCATGTAGTCGATCCCTTCCGATGAAATTGTCGCCGATCAGGCGAGCTCGTAAGCCGTTTCGGCATGTTCGGTCTCATCGATACCAGTGTCCTCGTCGTCCTTGGACACCCGCCATCCCAGTGGCTTGACGATGAACGCGATGATCGCGGTCATCACGCCGGTGAACACCACCGCGACTGCGGCGATGACGATCTGCACGATGAGTTGCTGGATGCCACCACCGTAGAACAGGCCGGTTTCGGTGGCCAGGAAGCCAATCCCGACGGTGCCCCACAGGCCGGCGACCAGGTGTACGCCCACCACGTCGAGCGAATCGTCGTAGCCGAACTTGTACTTCATCGAGATCGCGAGCGCGGCCAGCACACCGGCGATCGCACCGAGGATCAGCGAACCGATGGCGCTCAACGAACCACAGGCCGGGGTGATGGCGACCAGACCCGCGACGATGCCCGAGGCGGCGCCGACGCTGGTGGCGTGACCGTGCCGGATCTTCTCGACCAGCAGCCAGCCCAGCATGGCCGCGGCGGTCGCGGCCGTGGTGTTGACCCACACCGCACCGGCGAGCATGTCCGCAGCGCCTTCG
Source organism: Mycobacterium sp. pV006 (assembly GCF_041287115.1). Classification (NCBI taxonomy): domain Bacteria; kingdom Bacillati; phylum Actinomycetota; class Actinomycetes; order Mycobacteriales; family Mycobacteriaceae; genus Mycobacterium; species Mycobacterium sp. pV006. The sequence goes on from NZ_JBGGKT010000018.1 coordinate 66,103, forward strand.
GAGCCGACGTTGAAGCCGAACCAGCCGAACCACAGCAGGGCCGCGCCGAGCATCACGAACGGGATGTTGTGCGGACGGTACGGCGTCCGGCCGAACCCGGACCGCTTACCGATCAGGATCGCCAGCACCAGCGCCGCCATCCCCGCGTTGATGTGGACCACGGTGCCGCCGGCGAAGTCGATCGGGGAAACGTTGGCCACACCTTCGTCGTTGACGCCGAACAGCATTGCGGCGATGCCGTTTTCGGAGCCCGACAGCAGACCGCCGCCCCAGACCATGTGTGCCAGAGGGAAATACACCAGCGTGACCCAGATGCCGCCGAACGCCAGCCAGGTGCCGAACTTCATGCGCTCTGCCACCGCACCGCTGATCAGGGCGACGGTGATGACGGCGAAGGTCAGCTGGAACGCCACCCAGACGATCGCGGGCACGGTGCCGAAGCCACCGCTGACGAAGGTGTCGACGCCGTTCAGCTCACGCACCTCGGTCAGCTGGCTGACGCCGAACAGCGCGAAGGGGTTGTCGAAGATTCCGAGGATGTCACTGCCGCCGGTGTGCGCGGAGGCGAACGACATCGAGTAGCCCCAGAGCACGTAGACCACGCTGACGATGCCCATCGATCCGAAGGACATCATCATCATGTTCAGGACGGACTTCTGTCGGGACAGACCGCCGTAGAAGAACGCCAGGCCCGGTGTCATGAGCAACACCAGCGCGGCCGATGTCAGTACCCACGCCGTGTCTCCGGCGCTCAGGCCCTCGGGCCCGAACGGCAGGAACGCATCGTCTGGTAAGGCTAGAACCACTTTGTGTGAACCTCCTTGGGATGACGGCCGACGCGGATCGGCCTCCCGAAGAGACTCTTCGCAGCGCGTTTCCCCGGTGATTCTGTTGTGTTTCGCCGAAGTGAACGCACACGCGGATGTCGTTACGCTCGTGTTGCGCCGAGGTATGCCGACGGTGTCGCAGCCCGGCGCGGGCTCATCCGAGCAACGCGTCGACGAAGGCCGCGGGCTCGAACGGAGCGAGATCGTCGGGACCCTCGCCCAGGCCCACGAGCTTGACCGGCACACCGAGTTCCTGCTGTACCCGGAAGACGATGCCGCCCTTGGCAGTGCCGTCGAGTTTGGTCAGCACGACACCGGTGATGTCGACGACCTCGGCGAACACCCGCGCCTGCGGCAGGCTGTTCTGCCCGATCGTGGCGTCGAGCACCAGCAGCACCTCGTCCACGGCGGCGCGCTTGCCCACCACGCGCTTGACCTTGCCGAGTTCGTCCATCAGTCCGGTCTTGGTGTGCAGCCGGCCCGCGGTGTCGATCACCACCACATCGGCGCCGGAGGAGACCCCGGTGTCGACCGCGTCGAACGCCACCGACGCCGGGTCGGCGCCCTCGGGGCCGCGCACCACCTGCGCACCGACCCGCGAGGCCCACGTCTCGAGCTGGTCGGCCGCAGCGGCGCGGAACGTGTCGGCGGCGCCGAGCACCACGCGGCGCCCGTCGGCGACGAGCACCCGCGCCAGTTTGCCCACCGTGGTGGTCTTGCCGGTGCCGTTGACACCGACGACGAGCAGCACCGACGGCTTGTCCTCGTGGGGCAGCGCGCGGATCGAACGGTCCATGCTCGGCTGCAGCTCGTTGATCAGCACCTCGCGCAGCACCGCGCGGGCGTCGGCCTCGGTGCGCACCCGGGCACTGGCCATCCGCTCGCGCAGCGCCGCGACCACGGATTCGGTGACCACCGGCCCCAGATCGGCGATCAGCAGCGTGTCCTCGACCTCTTCCCAGGAGTCCTCGTCGAGGTCACCGCCGCCGAGCAGGCCCAGCATGCTGCGGCCCAGCGTGTTCTGCGACCGGGCCAGCCGGCCGCGCAGCCGGTCGAGCCGGCCCTCGGTCGGCGCGATCTCCTCCACCTCGGGGGCGGATGGCTCGCTGACCGGTTCTGTGACGGTTTCGGGAACAGTGACGGGCTCGACAACGGGTTCCGGCTCGGCAACGGGTTCCGGCTCGGCAACGGGCGCTTGCTGCGGTTCCGCAGCCGGGGCAGGTGCGACCGGCGGCTCGGGCAGGCGGACATCGGAGATCGGACGTTTCGGCGCGTCCCGCGGGATGGTGGCATCATCGCCCACAGCGGGCAGCCCCGTGGTGTCGATGCGTTGCGGGGGCGGCGGCGTTTCCACCGGTGCCGACGAGGTGAATGTGATGCCCGAGGACGCGGTATAGCCGCCGGAACGATCGATGGGAGTGGCGGTGTCAGGAGCCTTCAGACTAATCCGGCGGCGCCGGTACCGCACCAGCCCGACCACCAGCGCCACTATCAGCAGTACAGCGATGACCGCGATCGCGATCCACAGGCCCAGCCCGATACTCTCAGTCACCCGGCCATTGTCGCAGGGGGCGCCGCGATGACATTCGACCCCGTGGGCGCCCTGGCCCACCGCAAACGCCGCCACATCGACGTGTGCCTGAACGAGGCCGTGGACTACCAGACCGTCACCACGGGTTTCGAGCGCTACCGACTGCCGTACAACGCGCTGACCCAGACCGACCTGTACAGGATCGACCTCGGCACGCAGTTCCTCGGGAAGCCGCTGCGGGCGCCGGTGCTGATCGGCGCCATGACCGGCGGCGCCGAACTGTCGGGCATCGTCAACCGCAACCTGGCCGCAGCCGCCCAGCAGCTGGGCGTGGGCATGATGCTGGGCTCGCAGCGCGTGATGATCGACGACCCCGCCAAGACCGCCAGCTTCGACGTGCGCGGCGTGGCCCCCGATGTCCTGCTGGTGGGCAACATCGGGATGGCCCAGCTGAACCGGTCGCTGGTGCCCGGTCTGGTGACGGCACTGGACAAGGTGGGCGCCGACGCACTCGCGGTGCACACCAACCCGCTGCAGGAGGCCATGCAGCACGAGGGCGACACCGACTTCTCCGGTTCCCTGGGCCACCTGCGCGAGGTGATCGCCGAGATCGGTCACCCGGTGATGGTCAAGGAGGTCGGGCACGGTTTCGGCGCCGCCGCGGCGGCCGAGCTCGCCGACTTCCCCGTGGCCGCGGTGGACGTGGCGGGCGCCGGCGGGACCTCGTGGGCCCGCATCGAGCAGTACGTCCGCTACGGCGAGGTCCGGTACCCCACCCTGGCCGAGTGGGGCATCCCCACCGCGCAGGCACTGACCGAGGTCCGCCGCGTCCTACCCGAGATGCCGCTGGTGGCCTCGGGCGGCATCCGCACCGGCATGGATGCGGCGAAGGCGCTGGCGATGGGGGCCGAGGTGGTCGCCATCGCCCGTCCCCTGCTCTCGCCGGCCATCGAGTCGGTCAGCGCCGTGGTCGACTGGCTTCAGGACTTCATCTACGAACTCAAGGTGTGTCTGCACGGCTGCGGCGCTGCCGACCTCGCGGCGCTGCGGCAGAGCGGCGTGGTCGAGGTCGACTAGGTCCGCTCCGGGGCGTCAGGACGAGCTGGCCACCAGTTCATGGCCGCGCAGCCGCTGTGAGATCACGGTGGTGATGCCGTCGCCGCGCATCGTGACGCCGTAGAGCGCGTCGGCGACCTCCATCGTCGGCTTCTGGTGGGTGATGACGATCAGCTGGGAACGCTCCCGCAACTGCTCGAAGAGGCTGATCAACCGCCGCAGGTTGACGTCGTCGAGCGCGGCTTCGACCTCGTCCATGACGTAGAAGGGCGACGGCCGCGCCCGGAAGATCGCGACGAGCATCGCCACCGCGGTCAGCGACTTCTCGCCGCCGGACAGCAGCGACAGCCGCTTGATCTTCTTGCCCGGCGGCCGCGCCTCCACCTCGATGCCGGTGGTCAGCATGTCGTCGGGGTCGGTGAGCAACAGCCTGCCCTCACCGCCGGGGAACAGCGTCGAGAAGACCTGGGAGAACTCGCGTTCCACGTCGGCGTACGCCTCGGTGAAGACCTGCAGGATCCGGGTGTCGACCTCGGCGATGACGTCGAGCAGGTCCTTGCGCGCGGCCTTGACGTCCTCGAGTTGCGTGGACAGGAAGTTGTACCGCTCCTCGAGCGCCGCGAACTCCTCGAGCGCGAGCGGATTCACCCGACCCAGTTCCTTGAGCTCGCGTTCGGCGCGTTTGGCGCGGCGCTCCTGGGTGGGCCGGTCATACGGCATCGGTGCGGGAGCGGTGACCTGCTCGCCGCGTTCACGCGCCTGCTCGTACTCGGCCATCTCGAGGTCCGTCGGAGGCAACGGCACCGACGGACCGTACTCGGCGATCAGATCGTCGACGGCCATCCCGAACTGCTCGAGCACCTGTTCCTCCAGCTGCTCGATACGCAGGGCCGCTTGCGCCTTGGCGACCTCGTCGCGGTGCAACGCGTCGGTGAGTGCGGTGACGCGGGCGGTCAGCTCGTTGACCTCGTCGCGTGCTGCGGTCAGCGCGCCCGCGCGCACCTGGCGTTCGGCGGCGACCTCGTCGCGCACCCGCGACGCCACAGCCACCGCGGCGCTGAGCCGCTGGGCCACCAAACGACCCGACTCGGCCACCGCTGCGGCCATCGCCGCCGTACGCACCCGCGCCTCGCGGGCCTGCTGCGCACGGACCCGCGCGTCGCGTTCGGCCGCCGCAGCGCGCCTGAGCGAATCAGCCTGTCCGCGAACGGCGTTGGCACGTTCCTCGGCGGTACGTACCGCCAGTCGGGCCTCGACCTCGGCAGCACGGGCGGCGTCCACCGCCGCGGTGCTCTCCTGCCGGTCCACGGGCTCAGCCTCGAACATCGGTTCCTGCTGCGCGTTGTGCAGACGCGCTTCGAGCTCACGCAACTCGGTGACCGTGGTCTCGCGGCCGGCTTCGAGTTCCTCGCGCTGTTTGATCAACCGCTGCCACTCGTCGTCGGCGGCGCGCGCGTCCTGGCCCAGGCGGCCCAGTTGTTCGTAGATCGCCGAGATCGCGGTATCGGACTCGTTGAGTGCGGCCAACGCGTGCTCGGCGGCATCCTGGCGGGTGGCCTGTTCGGCCAGCGCGCCGGCCAGCGCCGCGGACAACTCGCCGGTCTGGCGTTCGGCGTCGGCCAGTTCGGCTCGGGCCTTGTCGATCTCCGAGGTGATCTCCAGCGTGCTGGGCCGGCGATCCGAGCCACCCGTGACCCAGCCTGCCCCGACCAGATCACCGTCGGCGGTGACGGCACGCAGGTTCGGTTGCGCAGCAACGAGTTCCAGCGCCGCCGCCAGATCCCCGACGACGACGACACCACTGAGCAGCGCCGTGATCGCGCCGTGCACACGCGGCGCCGGGTCGACGAGGTCGACGGCCCACTGCGCCCCGTGCGGCAGGGAAGCCGTCATCGGCGCCGCTGCTGCGGGCCAGTCGCCCAGCACCAGGGTGGCACGTCCGCCGTCGGAATCCTTCAATGCCGCCAGCGCGGCGCGGGCGGCCCCGCTGTCCTCGGCGGCCAGCGCGTCGGCGGCCGCACCGAGCACAGCGGCGATGGCCACCTCGTAGCCCCGGTGCACCTTGACCAGGTTGGCGATCGATCCGAAAAGTCCTGCGCTGTCGAGATTCTCCTGCAACCACGCCGCACCGTCCTTGCGGTCCAACCCGACCGAGAGCGCGTCGATCCGCGCCTGCAGGGAGGCCACGCGGCGCTCGGCGGCTCGCTCCGCCGACTGCAGTTCGGCCACGCGTTCGTCGGCCAGCCGCAGAGCGGCCACGGTGCGATCGTGGTGTTCGTCGAGCCCGGCTTCGCCGGCGTCGAGCTCGCCGACACGCGCCTGCACGGTCTCGAACTCGGCTTGGGTCTGCTGGGCGCGCTGGGCGGCCTCGTCGATGCCGGCCGACAGCCGCGCGACGGTCTCGTCGATCGACTCGACCCTCGTGCGCATGGTGTCCACCTGCCCGGACAGCCGCGCCAGGCCCTCCCGGCGGTCGGCCTCGGCGCGGGCAGCGGCCATGTGGGCGCGTTCGGCCTCGGCGGCGGCCTGTTCCCGGTCGGCCAACTCGGCGCGGGCGGCGTCGAGGCGTTCGCGGCACTCGGCCAGCTCTTCGAGCAGCTGACGCTCCTGTTCGGCGACCGCGTCGGCTTGCGCCTCCAGCTCGTCGGGGTCGGGCCCGCCGGAACGTTCCGGCTCGGTGTCGAGATGCTGGGCGCGCTCGTTGGCGATGCGGACGGTGGCGCCGACCCGCTCGGCGAGCGCCGAGAGCCGGAACCAGCGTTGCTGCGCGGCGTCGGCGCGCTCGCTGAGCTCCTCGACCGCTGCTTCGTGGGCCTCCAGTTCGGCGGCCCGCTCCTGCAGCCGTTCGGTGAGCTGGTCGTGTTCCCGGCGCAGCGCGGTCTCGGCCTGGTTGCTGTCGTCGAACTCGGCTCTGCGCGCGACCAGGTCGTCGGCGGCCAGCCGCAGCCGCGCGTCGCGCAGGTCGGCCTGGATGGTCTGGGCGCGTCGCGCCATCTCGGCCTGACGCCCCAGCGGCTTGAGTTGACGGCGCAGTTCGGTGGTCAGGTCGGTCAACCGGGCCAGGTTGGCCGCCATCGAGTCGAGCTTGCGGACCGCCTTCTCTTTGCGCTTGCGGTGCTTGAGCACCCCGGCAGCCTCCTCGATGAAGGCGCGGCGGTCTTCGGGGCGGGACTCCAGGATCTCGGCAAGCTTGCCCTGACCCACGATCACGTGCATCTCGCGGCCGATCCCCGAATCCGAGAGCAACTCCTGCACGTCGGCCAAACGGCAACGGCTGCCGTTGATTTCGTACTCACCGGCGCCGTCGCGGAACACCCGTCGGGTGATCGACACCTCGGAGTACTCGATGGGCAGTGCGTTGTCGGAGTTGTCGATCGTCAACGTCACCTCGGCACGGCCCAGCGGCGCGCGCGACGACGTGCCGGCGAAGATGACGTCCTCCATCTTGCCGCCCCGCAGGGTCTTGACGCCCTGCTCCCCCATCACCCAGGTCAGCGCGTCGACGACGTTGGACTTCCCCGAGCCGTTGGGGCCCACGACGCAGGTGATGCCGGGCTCGAACCGCAGAGTCGTCGGCGAGGCGAAGGACTTGAAGCCCTTCAGCGTCAGACTCTTCAGATGCATGACGTCAAACCCTACCGCCGGGATGGCTAGCTGTAACTCCCAGACAGGTTGTGAACGGCGTGGTGAGCGGAAGTAGGTGAGGACCTCCGGTATCGGTGTGGTTACCAAAC